>CADCWK010000405.1 GCA_902806375.1 uncultured Thermomicrobiales bacterium | reverse complement strand
AAGAGCGGCATCGGTGACGCCGACGGGCCGGTCCGCGATTCCCGCCAGGTACCGGATCGCCCGGTCAGCCGCGTCACCGAGCAGCTGGTCGATCCCCACGTCGTCGGCTCCCGGAGCCGGAGTCCCCGCCACGTTGGTCATGGTCATGTCCTCGCTGCCCCTCGCTGAGTCGCACTGCTGGGACGACTATACGGCGGTACTCGCCCGCGGCGACATCTGGCCACCCGCGATCCGTGACGCGGATACCGATCCCTTGACCCTGTCACCGCGTCAGCCTTCGCCGTACACCGCTGCGCCCACGGGCGTCGTCCACCTGCACCGACCCGGGCATTGCCCCTGCCCTGAGCTACTCCGCCGTTCGGGGAGCGCGCTCGCACTGCGATGGACCGGATCGGGACGCCCGGAGGCTGCACCCTCGCGCGAAGCCCTGCGCCAGCTGGCGGGAATGGACCCGGACGACACCGCGCAGACGGTCGAGCGCCCGTCTGCGCTGACCGGTGCCCATTCACCGCGTTCTCGTTGCATGCTGCCGCGTGACACGCGACGACGACGCGGAGCGCCCCGGCCGGGTGGCCGGGGCGCTCCGTGCTCGAGGTCGTCTGCTGCGATCGATCTACGGATCGGAGCGGGTGTCACGCCCGCGTCAGGTCAACGCCGCGCAGAAGTTCGCCCTTACCGGGTGGGGGCCCGCGGTGCCGAGGACGTCGTGCGGGCCGGCCTCGAAGATCAGATTGCCATCGGCGTCGAAGACGACCCGGCCCACGTCGTGGAAGACGACCCCAACGCCGGGCACCGTCGCGCTGAAGACCAGGCCGACCTGGGTCTCGGTACCCTCGACCAGGTCGAGCATGATCGTGGTGTGCGCGTCATCCTCCACGCTCTGCCCGGTCTCCGGGTTGGTGACCACGCCGTCGAAGTTGACCTTGATATGGACGCGGACGGGGTTGCCCTCGTCGTCGAAGAAGGTGGTGATGCGCAGGTCTTCGGTGAAGGTCTCCTCGAGGGTCACGCCGTTCGGGCAAGGCCCGGCGAACGCGAAGGACCCCTCGTTGTAAATCGTCTCGACGACCGGTGGAGCCGCCGAGACGGCCCCTGGGAGGGCGAGCAGGGCGCCCACGACGACGGCGAGCGATGCCGACAGGAACCGGAAGCGCGGATGGGACATCGGATTCCCTCCTGTGGTGCGGGAGACGAGACGCGACCTGGCCATGGATGCCTCCTCCTGGAGTCGACGACGACGGCGACAGACCCGGCCCGCGATGGGGACGGGTGGCGGACGGTCCGGTGTGCACACACGGGATGCGTCTCCATGTGCGCAAGCGCGCCCGCTCTGGCCCAGCGCCGATCGCCGGGCACAGTCCCATCGTGCAGGTCGCGGCCTCGCGGCGCATCGCCGGTGATGAGGATTCGCCGGGCGGCACGGTCAACTGGCCATCCCCATGAATGGGGAGAGCGGGTGACGCCACACCGGTCGTCGCGAGCGGGGGCGGGGACGCTCAGTCCAGGCCGTGGCGGATTGCCCAGGCAGCGACGGCGGTGCGAGAGTCAAGGCCGAGCTTGGCGAGGATGTTCCGGACATGGCTGATGGCCGTGCTCTGGCTGACGAAGAGGGCGGTGGCGATCTCCCGGTTGGATCGACCCGCCGCCAACAGCCGGACGACCTCCACCTCCCGCGGGGTCAGGCCGTCGGCCCTGGACGCGGGGCGGGCGGACGAGGCCGCCGCAGCCGTCAGCACCACGCGGGCATCGGCTTCGACCGCCTCCTGCCCCTGCTCTCGTCCCACCGCGAAGGCGTGCTCGCAGGCGTCCTGGCCCAACGTCCGTCGCCATCGCTCTGCGGCTCGCTCGTATGCATCGGCCTCGGGCGGGAAGAATCCGGCACCGCTCAAGGCTGCCTCGGCGGCGCCCAGGAGCCGGGCCGCCACCACGTCCAGACCACTAGCACCGCCAAGCACGGCCAACGTCGCCAGGAGCGAATCCCGGTGGTGCCGCTGCACGACGCCGCGGTCCAGGTCCCAACTCTCGGTCAGGACCGCCGCCGCCCGACGCAGATCACCCTGCTCGGCCGCCACGAGGCCGAGATGCTCCCTGCACCAGCCAGCTACGACCACATGTCCGGGGCGCCGCCTCGCCGCGGCTAAGGTCTCCTCCCAGAGTCTGGTGGCCGTCGCCGCGTCGCCCCGGCCGTAGGCCACCACCCCGAGGTGGTACGTGCTGATCGCCACGCCGAGGTCGTCCCCGATGGGCCGGAAGAGGGCGAGGGCGGTGACGAAGCGCGATTCGGCCTCGTCGTACGTCCCGCGGTCTTCCAGCGCGATGCCGTGGTCAAGCACAGCGGCCGCCTCCTCGAAAGGGAGCTCGAGCCGGCGCGCCAGCGACGCTGCCGCCTCCAGGCGCTGGACCGCTGCCTCGAAGTCGCCGAGCCGGTGGGCCAGATGACCCGCGCACTCCAAGGCGCGAACGCGGGCAGGGCTCAGTGACTCCGGCATCGTCTCCAGTGCCCGCTCCAGCCAGC
>CADCWK010000404.1 GCA_902806375.1 uncultured Thermomicrobiales bacterium | reverse complement strand
GGGACCTGGCGGGTGACCAGCCCGGCGACGCTCAACGCCGTCGGCGAGCCGACCGCCTACCGGTTGGTCCCGCACGCCAACGTGCTGCCGTTCTGGTCGCCGGGGTCGAGCATCGCCGGGCGGGCCGCCTTCGCCAACCGGCACCTGTGGGTCACCCCGCACGCCGACGGCGAGCGCTACCCGGCGGGTGAGTACCCCAACCAGCACCCGGGTGGGGCCGGGCTCCCGGCCTGGACCGCCGCCGACCGGTCGCTGGTCGAGACCGACGTCGTGCTCTGGTACACCCTCGGGACTCACCACGCCGCCCGGCTGGAGGACTGGCCCGTCATGCCGACCGCCTACACCGGCTTCACGCTGCTGCCGGACGGCTTCTTCGACCGCAACCCGGCCCTGGACGTCCCGCCGACGTCGCGCGCGGAGAACCAGAGCACCCTGGCCAGCGGGACCGCGGCGAGTGGTAACGGGCATTGCCACTGACGGTTGATCCCTGCCCAATCGGTCCTGCAACGCCGACGACGACCGGTGCAGGGACATGGCTTGCCTTGTCCCTGCACGAGAATACGCGGCCGGATCCGCCAGGGAGATGAACAAGGAATGACGATGGGTCACGAGCCAGTTGCCGGGCAGGTCTTCTCCCACCGCTACCTGCAGCACAACCCCGGGTTCCTGCAGATCGCCACGCCGAACAGTCTGGTCGGGCCGTGGGTCGATTCTGACCTGCACCCGTCCAACCACCGGCTCGTCATGCGGACCCAGCAGCTCGTCGACCTGAGCGGGTTGGCTCCACGGCTGGCCGAGATCGCGCCACGACCGGTGACGGACGACGAGATCCTCGCGTACCACTCCCCGGACTATCTGGACCGGATCACCGCCCTGGACGCGGCCGGCGGTGGCGAGGCGGGTGACGGGGCGCTGATGGGTCCGGGGTCCCTGGCGATCGCCCGGCTGTCGGCCGGCGGGGTGATCGCGGCGGTCGACGCGGTCATGGCCGGGCCGACCCGCCGGGTGTTCGCCAACGTCCGGCCGCCGGGGCACCACGCGATGCGCGACCGGGGCATGGGCTACTGCATCCTCGGCAACGTCGCCATCGCCGCCCACCACGCCCGCCGTGTCCACGGGCTGTCCCGCGTCCTCGTCCTCGACTGGGACGTCCACCACGGCAACGGCACCCAGGACGCCTTCATCGACGACCCCGGCGTGCTGTTCGTCTCGGTCCATCAGGACGACCACTACCCGGCCGGCTGGGGTGCGGCTGGCGACGTCGGCGTGGGCGAGGGGACCGGCTACACCGTCAACCTGCCGCTGCCGGCCGGGTCGGGCAACGCGACCTACCGGGCGGCCTTCGACCGTGTCGTCACGCCGATCGTGGCGAGCTACGCGCCGGAGCTGATCATCGTCTCGGCCGGGCAGGACGCCTCGATCCGCGACAGCAATGGCCGGATGTATCTCACCGTCGACAGCTTTCGCTGGATGACCCAGGCGGTCATCGACCTGGCCGACGCGACCGCCGGTGGCCGCCTGGTCGTCGCCCAGGAGGGCGGCTACAGCGAGAGCTACGGGCCGTACTGCACCTTCGCGGTCATCGCGACCCTGGCCGGCGAGACCGGGCTGATCGAGGACCCGATCGCGGCCCGCGGCTTCGACCGCAACACGACCTCGACCCAGGTCAACGCCGCCGCCGAGGCCGCGCTTGGAGCGATTGTGGCTGCGCAGCGAGACTACTGGCCGGTGCTTCGCGGTTAACGCAAGCCAGGATGGGTCGGTCATCCTCCACGGATGGTCCGGGGTAGGCGAGTCGTCCGCCGTCGGTACCGGGAAGGGTAGGGGTCAACGGTCCGCTTCGTCAGGACGGGCGGATACGGAGGATCAGGCGTTGCTCGTTCCCGGATTTCCCGAGGCGCTCGATCGCCATCACGATGCGGTACTCGAGGCCGTACTTCTTCCGGATCAACTCGTGCGGCCCGGTCTGGCCCACTGGGTCCGTCACGAGCTCCGCCACCCCTGAGACCGGTTCGGCACCTGCCTTGACCTTCCCGAAGCGGCCGCAGGGACGCATCTCCACGCGTGGATCGTTGCGGAGCCGCTTTACCTTCCCGCTGGAGACCGGCGTCGTGACGACGAGGGTGTCACCGTCCCGGCCGACCCAGACGGGCGTCGAGACCGGTTCACCGGATCTGCGGAAAGTCGTCAGGGAGACGAACCGCTCGTCGCCCAGGGCGAGGAACATCGGATCGGTTGTCATGGCTGGTCTCCGTTCAGAGGTCAGGGTCGCTGGTGCCGGACTGGATCGGTGCGGACAGCGTCGGCGGACTGTGGCGAGCGGGTTCTCTACGCCGGTGGGTGTCGCGATCCCGGGACGCGTCGCTCCCCGCGTACATGGATCGCACACAGGCACCTGGCCTGGCCGGTCGGCAGTCACAGCGGGAACGGGCCCGCGTGGTCTATGTCGCACCACGCGGGCCCGTTCCTCGATCCATCACCGATCGGCCGTAGGACCACGGCCTACCGGGGAGTTCTACCGGACC
>CADCWK010000403.1 GCA_902806375.1 uncultured Thermomicrobiales bacterium | reverse complement strand
GAACCGGGTGACCTCATCGACGAGGGCTGGTGAAGCCAGCGCGGCTGGGTCGTCGATCCGGTGGCTGACCGACATCCCCTTCCACCGCAGCAGACCGATCCGGGGGTGGTCCTTCGCGTAACCGCGCGGTGCCGTCTTCAGTGGCGCCTCGAGCCCATGGCCGACCGGGATGCCGGCGTCGTCAAGCTGGTCGATCAGCGAGACCAGGGTCGGACCGTGCCGGTCGTCGGCGACCATCGTCCGGAACCGGTCGAGTTGGTCGCGCGCCATCATGTGGTAGCCACTCGCCAGGAGCAGCCCATCGGCGTCGAGGTGGACGTACCACGCCCCGCCCTCGGGCCGGTCTCCGACGGCGCCCAGTTGCGTCTTGTAGGGCGACTTGTCGCGGCTGAAGCGGACATCCCGGTTCAGGCGGAACAGCCGCAGCGGCCCGACCCGCGGTCCTAGCGCCGCGACCAGCGCGGTCATCGGCGTGCGGACGTCCCGCTCGAACGCATCCCGGTTGGCCTGCCAGTAGTCTCTGGTGTTGTCAGCCGCCAGCCCGACGAAGAAGGCCGGAGCCGACTCCGGGAAACCCTCGAACGGGGCGATGTCCATGCCGACCGTCGCCATGCTGCCTGCCCTCCCACTGGTCTGCCGGGCGTCACCTGCCTGGCGACGCCCGGACGCATTGTCATCGACCGCTACCCGTCGTCAGCCAGCCGTGTAGGCGATCGCGCGCTCGGTCTCCAGGAGACTCTTGAGCGACGACAGGATCCGGTTCCAGCCCTCGCGGAGCCCATCGGTCTCGGGAACGGCAAGCTGATCGTGAATCAGCGTCAGGCGGCAGACGTCGCCCTCCGGCACGACCTCGATGGTCACCCGGGAGATCCCCTCCTCCGGCCCATCCCATCGCGGATGGAACGTCATCACCAGCCGGTGGGGCGGATCAGCCTCAACAACCGTTCCTTCGATCATCGCCGTGCCGTCCGGGCGACGGTAGGCATACGGCGTCCCGGCCACCCAGCTCGACTCGACCGTCGTCCCGAAGTAGTACTGCCGGGTCAGCTCGCCGTCGGTCAGCGCCTGGAACAGCCGCTCCGGCGTCGTGCGAATGAAGATCTCGTGGACGAGGCGGGTCGTCCGGGTCTCGGTGGCAGCGTCGGTCATCGTCTCGGTCATGGCTGGGGTCTCCTCCAGTGACGATCTGAGTCCGGTCAGCGCGCGTGTCCAGGGCTGGGAGAATTTGCTCACCCAGCGGTCGTAGACGTCCTGGATCGGCACAGGGTTCAGGTAGTGGAATTTCTCCCGGCCGGAGCGGCGGGCAACCACCAGGTGGGCATCGGTCAGCACCTTCAGGTGCTTCATGACCCCGAAGCGGCTCATCTCCGGCAGGTGCGCCTCGAGGTCCCGGAGCGACTGGCCGTCCCGCTCGAACAGGCGGTCGAGCAGGAGGCGCCGGCTGGGATCTGCGAGGGCGCGAAAGACCTCTTCCATGCCGCCATAATATGTGACCATTTAGTCACATGTCAATCCCCGCTCGTCGTGGATCCGGCGGAGCCTTCCGCCATGGCGTCAGGAGTGAGACCACGCAGCAGTGCCATCGCCAGGATCGCCGCGAGGACGAGGGCTCCAGCCCCGATCAGGGTCACGGCGTTGAAGCCCTCCATGAACCCCTCCCGCGCCACCGCGACGAGAGCATTGCCGGCGTCAGCGGGCAAGCTCCGGGCGACCTCGACAGCGACGGCCAACGACTCGCGCGCCGGTCCGGCCGCCTCGGCTGGCAGGCCGTCGACCGGCCGGTCCTTGACGAACCGACGGTAGATGGCGGCACCGACGCTCCCCAGCAGGGCGATCCCGAGCGCTCCCCCAAACTCGTTGGCCGTCTCCGACGTCGCACCCGCCCCACCGGCCCGCTCCGGTGGCGCTGCGGCGATCGCGAGATCGGTCGCCAGCGCGAAGACCGCCCCGACCCCGGTCACCATGACGCCAGACCCGAGCACGGCCAGCCACGGCGAGCTGTCCACGGCGAGCTGCGTCAGAATCAGGAAGCCGGCCGCCATCAGCAGCAGCCCGGCGCCGACGACGTAGGCCGGTCGCAGCCGCCCCGCCCCGCCCGTCGCGAGCGCGATCCCGACCGGCAGCCCGATGAAGGACGGCAGCGACCACCAGGCGGCCTCCATCGGCCCCATCCCGAGGACGAGCTGGAAGAACTGGGCGGAGTACAGCCCCAGGCCGGACAGCGCGAAGACGGTCAGCGCGCCGGCCCCGATCGATACGCTGAAGGCGCGCTTGCCGAACAGGGCGAGGTCGAGCATCGGGTCGGACAGGCGGCGCTGCCGGCGGGCGAACATGACCCCGAAGATGATCCCGACCGTGATCACAGCGACCGGCAGCGGGTCCAACCCGTGGGTCGCCAGTTCCTTGATGCCGTAGATCACCGGCAGGATCGCCAGCAGCGACAGCGCGGCACTTGCCAGGTCCATCCGCCCGACCGTCGCGTCCCGGAACTCCGGCAGTACGATCGGCGCGGCGACGACCAGCAGCACC
>CADCWK010000402.1 GCA_902806375.1 uncultured Thermomicrobiales bacterium | reverse complement strand
CGCGGGGTGGACCTGGCGGCGACGTGCGGGCTTCGGGCGTGTCGAACCCCCGAAAGTGGGCATTCCGTCTGTCGGTGACGCGGAGCCTACCGAGCCGCGACCGGTGGCCGAACGCATCATCCCGCGAACGGGCACTCCCCGGTGATCGACCACGGACCGGCGGATCGTGCCGGGCACTCCTTGGGGTCGCCGCCCGCACGACGGGCGGCGGCCACGGCCTCTCGGCGTCCTACACGCTGCGGAGATCGAAGCCGAGATCGGTCATCATCGCCGCGGCGGTTCACACCAGGGTGGCGTTGTCGGGAGCCTTTCGTCCGTCCGGGAGGACGGTGGTGTCCTCGAGGCCGGCCCGAATCCCGTGCCCGCGGCGGAGCGCCCGGTCGTTGACGGACCACGTGGCCGACCCGTCTCCGTGGTGGACTTGCTCGAGTGCGATGTCGGCGCGGAGGAGGACCTCGTCCATCGCGGCCGCGTAGGCGATCGCCTCTCGGGGGTGGCGTCGAGCGGCTCGATCACGGCCCGGACACAGCGCTCAGCCAAACCCGAACGTACGAACGATGGGGCTCGGCCAGGGTGAACGGGCCGGCCTCGATACCCACGCAGCGCCCGATCAGGTCGTCGCACAGCTCCCTGATCCCTGCCCCGCCCTGGTTCGCCGTCACCGGCTCGGGCAGGATCGTCCAGACCGCGACGAGCTCGCGGCGGCGACGCGGATCGGGCTCGACCGCGTCCGACACGCTCAACGAGACCGGGACACGCGGACACGCCGCGTGGACCGTCCGCAATGCCGCCGCGCACGGCCCGGCGGCCAGCCTCTCGCTGCCTCGGGCGTCGAAGGGGTGGAGGTGGAGGACGCGGTCGCCGGCGTCGACGGACCGGCGCGCGGCCTCGGCGAGCTCATCCGGGGTCCGGGGCACGCGCGGGTGGGCGCGCGAACCGTTGAGGGCGGCCGCCAACAGCGGTGGCGGTCGTCGCGTCAAGGCGATTCCCATCGATCGAGCGCTCCTTCACCGCGGGCGGACCACGTAGAGGCCCGATTGGGTCAGGGCACGCAGCGTGGCACGACCGGACGGCGGGGCGCGACGGCATCGGGCGATCGTCGACGACGGTCCTCTTGCGCGTGGTGTCCCCTCTGGCTGGGATGCGCTCCCCGCGATCGTGTCTCGTGATGCTGCCGGTCATCCGGGCTCCGGCGCGTCCGCATGGGCCCCCGCAATGTGCAAGGAAGGCACCAACCTGGGACCGAGATCGCCGGGTCGACAGGGACCACGCTGCCACACCGTGGTCAGATGGCACTCGCGGCTTGCCGGAGGAGCTTGGCCAGGAGGTCGTGATCGATGGCCTGCCCGGGCCGAATCTTGATGGTTTTTCGCTCGGGCGGGCCGGGCTCGAACAGCTCTGCGGGGGCGTCGAGCCCGGCAGCATTGAAGATGGTCAGGGTCACCCATCCTTTGGCGGTCCCGATGACACAGGCGTACTTCCCGTCCTTCAGGTAATGCGGCTTGCCGTATTGAAGCCGGTCGACGACCTCCGGGATGGCCTGGTGCACCGTCTCGTGCAGTGACCGACACAGCTCGGACTGCCATGCTTGGCCGAGGTTCTCGATGTAGCTGGTGACCTCTTGACCCATCGTTCTCTCCCCTCGTCGCTTCTTCCGGTAGCTGCTGACCGTTCCCGGATCGCTTGCCGCCTTGCGACCGGTGGGGGGAGGCCCGGTCCCGCCAGGTTCGTCTTCGGTCCGTCGGCGCGCAGATCGGCAAGACGACGCCCGGAGAGGGTGCGAGGGTCGATGCCCAGCCCTCGGATGCCCCGAAACGGGCATCCCCATGGTGGCGCACATCCTCCGTCGGGTCCGGCCTGGGAGCGGCGGGTCGGGGACGACGGAGGAGGTCGAGGCCGATCAGCGCCCCGATGGCAGCGGGGCGTCGAGGAACGCCGTCACGATTGGCGGCAGCAGGTCGGCGCGGAAGGTTACCGTCGAGTGCGCCGTGGCTGGGAGGACGGCGAGCTGGGACGGTGGCACGGGGCCGAAGTCGCCCGGCACCCCGCCGCCGAGCAGCCGAAACAACTCCAGCGCGTGCTCGGGGCGGACGCTGTCGGCGTCCCCGACTACGACGAGCGCCGGCGCCGCGATCGCCGCCACGGCCGTCGACCAGTCGTACTCCCGCCCGAGCAGCCGGCCCACCTTGGTGACAAGCGTCGACCAGGCGTCCGGCTCCGACGCGGCGCGGATGTAGGCGTGTAGAGTGGGGTGCCGACCATCGCCGCGGCGACCTCGGCGTCCAACGCCGAGGTCGCCGCCAGGACCTCAGGGTACCAGCCGTCCCGCCGGAAGGCGGTCGACGCGACCACCAGCTTGCGCACCAGGGCTGGGTGCCGGATGGCGGTCTGCAGCGCCACGCCGCCCCCCAGGGAATAGCCGAAGACATCGGATTGCCCGAGTTCCAGGTGCCCGATCAGGCCGGCGACGTCGTCCGCCATCGCCTGGTAGGTGAGCGGCCGACAGACGTCGGCCGTAAGGCCGTGCCCC
>CADCWK010000401.1 GCA_902806375.1 uncultured Thermomicrobiales bacterium | reverse complement strand
CTCCGCCCAGGACGGCGGCCAGATCACGATGATCACGGACACCGCCGGCATTGGCGACGGCAACTTCAACGACCTGACCTGGCTGGGCGTGCAGCAGGCCGGCGAAGCCTTTGGCTACAGCTACCGGTACCTCGAATCCATTGACAACAACGCCTACTACCCCAATCTCGTCGAGGCTGCCGAGTCGAGCGTGATCGTCATCGTCGTCGGGTTCCTCCTCGTCGACGCCTTGGCCGAGGTCGCGCCGCAGTACCCGGACGTCCCGTTCGTCATCCTTGATGGCGAGGTGCCAGGCGACAACATCGAGTCCTATCTCTTCAAGGAGCAGGAGGGTTCCTTCCTGGGTGGCGTCGCCGCCGCGATGTACAGCACCGCCAAGTCCCTCGGCGTCGTCGCCGGCATGGAGATCCCGCCGGTCGTCCGCTACGAGGTCGGCTTCACCGCCGGCGCCCGCACGGTGCTTGGCAACGATTTCCAGCCACTGGTCAACTACGTCGGCTCGTTCGGCGACCCGGCCGCCGGCCAGGAAGCCGCCGCGGCCCAGTTCGACCAGGGCGCCGACATCATCCTCCCGATCGCTGGTCTGACCAACAATGGCGTCTTCGAGGCCGCTCGGAGCCGCGGCCTGGTGAACTGCATCGTCAGTGGTGATGCCGACCAGCGCGCCATCGGCGCCGCCGAGCAGATCTTCTTCATCGCCAAGGCGCTCGACGTGGCCGTCTACACCGCGGTCGAGGCGCTCTCCACTGGATCGTTCGAAGGTGGGGTGAACAACCTCGGCCTGGTCGAGAACGGCACGGGCATCGGCGATCCGGACGGCAAACTGTCCCCCGAGATCACCGCCGCCATCGAGGTCTACCGCCAGGCGATTATCAATGGGGAGATCGTCGTCCCGGTCGACCGGGACACGCTGGCTGCCTTCACCCCGGTCGTGCTCGAGGTCCCGGTGACGACCGGCACCCCCGCGGCCGGCACCCCGGCCGCCGGGACTCCGGCCGCGACGCCCGCGGCCACGCCCGCCAGCTAGCGTTCCCGACCGCGACCCGTCCTGAAGCGCCACGCCGGATCCCCTTCCGGCGTGGCGCTTCGCCGTGTGACAGACCCAGTTGCCCGCCCCGACCCGGTCCCGACCCACGCGGTATGATTCCGCGACCGCACCGTCCCCTCGCCCGATGATCCGCCGGTCCGCCGTCGACGCCGCCGACCAGCGCCGTCCCCAGATCAGGGAGCCACGCGCTCCACCGGAAGTGCCCATGGAGCGCCCGTATGCCGTCGAGATGCGCGGCATCGTCAAACGGTTCCCGAACGGCGTCGTCGCCAACGACGGGATCGACCTCCTCGTCCGCCCCGGCGAGATCCACGCCCTGCTCGGCGAGAACGGGGCCGGCAAGTCGACCCTGATGAACATCCTGTTCGGGATCCATCACCCGGACGAGGGCACGATCCGGCTCAACGGCGAGACCGCCACACACACCGGCCCGCGCGAGGCCGTCAACTACGGTCTCGGCATGGTCCACCAGCACTTCATGCTGATCCCCCGCTTCACGGTCGCCGAGAACGTGATCCTCGGGCAGGAGGACCGGATCAGCGGCGGCATTACCCTCGACCGTGCCACGGCGGAGCGCAAGGTCCGGGAGATCGCCGAGGGCTACGGGCTGACCGTCGATCCCGGCGTCCGTGCCGGAGAGTTGCCGGTCGGGATGCAGCAGCGGGTCGAGATCCTGCGGGCGCTCTACCAGGGCGGAAAGATCCTGATCCTCGACGAGCCGACCGCGCTGCTCACCCCGCAGGAGGTCGATGACCTCTATGTCATCCTGCGGCGGCTGCGCGAGAACGGCACGACGGTCATCTTCATCACCCACAAACTGCGCGAGGTCGCCGCGATCAGCGACCGCGTCACCGTCATCCGGCGCGGCAAGACCGTCGGGACGCGGGAGACCGCCGAGACGACGGCCTCCAGCCTGGCCGAGCTGATGGTCGGGCGGGGCGTCAGCCTCAAGGTCGACCGGCCCGAGGCCCACGCCGGCGAGCCCGTCCTGTCCGCGACCAACCTTCGGGTCGGCTCCGCCGAGAGCGGCGCCCTCAGGGACCTGTCGCTGTCGCTGCGCCGGGGCGAGATCGTCGGGCTGGCCGGCGTCGAGGGCAACGGACAGGCCGAGCTGATCGAGGTCCTGGCCGGGATGCGCCGCCCCGACCACGGCACCGTCACCCTGAACGGTCGCGACATCACCGGCCTCAACGCCGAGCGCCGACGCCGGGCCGGGATCTCGTACATCCCGGAGGACCGCCACGAGCGCGGACTGGTCCTCGACTTCTCCCTGACCGAGAACCTGATGCTCGGCCGCACCGACACGAAACCGTTCAGTCGCGGCGGCTGGCTGAACCTCAGCGCCGCCCGGACGATCACCCGTGATCTGATGAAGCGGTTCGACGTCCGCGCCCCGTCGTCGGAGACGCCGGCCCGGTCGCTGTCCGGGGGCAACCAGCAGAAGCTGATCATCGCCCGCGAACTCTACCGGGGGCCCGACGTCCTGCTCGCGACGCAGCCGACCCGCGGTCTCGACGTCGGCGCGATCGAGTTCGTCCACAAGCAGCTGGTGGCAGAGCGCGACCTGGGCCGCGGCGTCCTGCTGGTCTCGTTCGACCTGGACGAGATCTACGACCTCAGCGACCGCATCCTCGTGATCTACGGCGGCCGGATCGTCGGTGACTTCCCCAGCGACCGGCTCTCGCGGACCCAGTGTGGCCTGCTGATGGGTGGCCGGACCGACGACCCCGGTCTGGCCGACCTCGCCACCCCCCGACCGGCCGACGACCTGACCGGGAGAGGGACCGCCCGTGTCTCAGCTTAGGGGCGGCGCGCAGGCGATCGGCCTGTCCCTGCTGGCGATCCTCGCCGCCTTCGTCGTCGGTGCCGTCATCATCCTCGTCACCGGCGGCAACCCGGTCACGGCCTACCGTGCGCTGATCGACGGCTCGCTGGGCAGCGACCGGGCCATCGCCGAGACGCTGATCGCCGCCACGCCACTGGCGCTCGGCGGGCTCGCCTTCGCGGTCGCCTCGCGGGCCGGCCTGTTCAACATTGGCGTGGAGGGGCAGCTGTTCATCGGCAGCCTCGCCGCCGGGCTGGTCGCCGCGACGGATCTCGGCCTGCCGGCCGTCCTCCACCTCACCATCGTCGTCATCATCGCGATGGTCTTCGGCGGGCTCTGGGGAGCGATCCCCGGCGCCCTGCTCGCCCGGACCGGCGCCTCGGTCGTCATCACGACGATCATGCTCAACTACATCTCCTACCGGATCTCGTCCTACGCCGTCCGCCAGGACGACCTGCTGCCCGTCGACCCGGAGCAGAGCGGCACGAACCGGGCGCTGGACAGTGCCCGGTTCGATATCTTCGTCGACGGCACCCGGCTCCACATCGGAGTCATCCTCGTCCCGATCGCCGCCGTCGCCATCTGGCTGGTCCTGTTCCGGACGACGTTCGGCTACCGGCTCCGGACGGTCGGGCTGAGCCGCGGGGCGTCGGACTACGCCGGGATCTCGTGGGGCTGGATGATCGTCGTGACGATGGCCCTGAGCGGGGCCCTGGCCGGGCTGGCCGGCGCCGCCGACCTGGCCGGCGTCTCCGGGCGGCACACCAACCCCAACCCCGGCTACGGCTTCACCGCGATCGCCGTCGCGCTGGCCGGGCGCAACCACCCGGCCGGGGTCGTGCTGGCCGCGCTGCTGTTCGGGATGCTGTCCTCCGGCGCGATCCGGATGCAGAGTGTGGCCGGGACCTCGTCGCAACTCGTCCAGATCCTGCAGGCGCTGGTCATCCTCGCCGTCGCGGCGACCGGGGCGATCGCGCATTACCGGCTGGGCCGCTTCCTGAACCGGGGCGGGCCGCTCACCCCGGCCAGCAATTCCGGCACCGGCACGACCGGGACGACGACGCCCCAGACGGTGGGCGACCGGCCATGAGGGTGACCACGTACCGACCGATGGAACGATGTCCGGGTCTGGGCGGGGCCGCGAGGCTGGTCCGGTGGTATGGAACGCTCGTGGTGGTGGAGCAGACCCCTCCCCCAGCGCCAGCGAGACCCCTCCCCGTCTCGATTCGTCGCTGCGACTCCTCATCGCCCGGAGAGGGGCTCCTGGTCGCTGCGACGTCAATCCGCTTCCGTAACGCTACGCAGAGACGGAGATTGGGCCGGATCGAAGGCGCGGCAACGCTCGAAACGGTGGGTCCTTTCACGCGGATTGGTTGCGCCCCGAAGCGAAACGATCTCCCCGCTCCGGGCGGTGAGGAGGCACGCAGGCGTTTCGCCGGGCGAACCGAGCCGGGGAGGGGTTGGGGGAGGGGTTTGCTCCACCAGCCGGACGCTTCGCCTGGGACCCACTCCTTCGCGATCCGGAACGATCACCCCACCAGCACCGCCGTGGAGGAACCGTGGACGATTTCCTGACACTCGGGCTGTTCTGGGCGACGCTCCGCGCCGCCGCGCCGTTGCTGCTGACGGCCCTTGGCGGGCTGATCTCCGAGCGCTCCGGCGTGGTCAACATCGGCCTGGAGGGGCTGATGCTGATCGGCGCCTTCGGGGCGGCGATCGGCTCCTACTACACGGGCAACGCCCTGCTCGGCCTCGCGATCGGCGCCGGGTCGGCGCTGCTGCTCGGGCTGGTCCACGCCTTCTGGTGCATCTCCCTGCGGGGCGACCAGATCGTCGCCGGGACCGCGATCAACATCCTCGGCCTCGCGATCCCGGCCTTCCTCAGCCAGCAACTGTTCGGGACGGCGGGCCGGACCCCGGACGCGGCCAAGCTGTTCAGCTTCGGCAGCGGCATCCACCTGCTTGTCCCGGTCGCCTTCATCCTCGTCCCGATCGTCTGGTGGTACCTGTCCCGGACCAAGAGCGGGCTGCGGATGATGGCCGCCGGGGAGGACCCGCGGGCGGCCGAGAGCGTCGGGATCGCGGTGATCCGGACCCGCTACGTCGCGGTGCTGGCCGGGTCCGTCCTCGGCGGGCTGGGTGGCGCGTGCCTCGCGATCGGCGACCTGTCCTTCTACACCAACGACATGACCCAGGGTCGCGGCTTCATCGCCCTGGCCGCCGTGATCTTCGGCAACTGGACCCCGGTCGGGACGCTGATCGCGACGCTGCTGTTCGGCGGGGCGCAGGCCATCCAGATCCAGGCCCAGGCCGCCGGCCTGCCGATCAACACCGACCTCCTGCTCGCCCTCCCCTACCTCCTGACCCTGATCGCGATCACCGGCCTGCTCCGCCAGTCGATCCCGCCGGCCGGCCTGGGCAGGCACGCGTCGTAGGCATTAACGGTGCACTCTGCTTACCGGATAAGCGGGACCTGGATGTGAGGAAGCACCATGCAGATCGGCTTCGGCGTACTGCTGGAAGGGGAGCAGTTCAACTACGCGAGACGCGTGGAGTTGGAACTCCGCCGGTGGTTCGGCATGAACGACGGTCTCAAGCAGCCTCCCCACATCACCTTCAAGGCTCCGTTCGCCGTCAGTTCAATGGAACCCTTCGCAAACTACCTGGACGAACTTGCTGCGACGACGCTGCCGTTCGACGTGACGATCAAGGGCGTTGGCGCGTTTCCACCCCATGTCCTCTACCTGAATGTTCAGCCAAATCAACGACTCTTTGCGCTGCACACCCGAGTGCTTGTCGAGCTTGAGCGCGAGTTTCAGGTACAGCCCGGACGATTCGAAGGCCAACAGGTGAAATTCCATTCAACGGTAGCGATCGGTAAACCAACGGAAGAAGCCTTCGTGACGGCGCAGGAATGGCTACGCCAGAACCCAGCTAGCTTCACGTTTATCGTTCGGACTTTTGGCCTTTTCTATCGCCTCGAACCAGATGGCGGATGGATCATTTGTCATCATAGTGCACTAGGAGAACCCGGTTCCTAACGCTTGGTGGAATTGCATGGTCACCCTGGGGGTTATCTGAAGGGATGGCTCCCAACCCGGTCTTGCCTGACGGTGATGCCGCTGCGGCGGCCGGGCTCGCGAGCTTCGCCCTTGCGAGCGGATCGCCTCGCCCCTACCGTAAATCGCCGTGTTCGATGTGCCTGGCGGTCCCTTGCACGCAATGTGCTACGGTTCGAATCATCGGAGGTAACCCGCAGGTGCGGGGCATCCCACGGTCGCCGGAACATGCCCACGGCGGCCGGGAGTGCCGTCGGTGCATCGGGAGCCATGCGTGGGCGTCGGACTCGAAATCGGTATCCTCGTCATCCTCATCGTCGGCAACGGCATCTTCTCCATGTCCGAGATCGCCGTCGTCTCCTCACGGCGGGCACGACTCCAGCAGATGGCCGACAGCGGCAACGTCGGCGCACGATCCGCCCTTCTCCTGAGCGAGAGCCCGGGCCGGTTCCTCTCGACCGTCCAGGTCGGCATAACGCTCATCGGCGTCCTGTCCGGTGCCTTCGGTGGCGCAGCCCTCTCCAGCCGGGTCGCGCCACTGCTCGAGCCACTCCCCCTGGTCGGCGGGAGCGCTGATGCCGTTGCCTTTGTCCTCGTCGTCTTCGTCATCACCTACCTGTCGCTCATCGTGGGTGAACTCGCCCCGAAGCGGCTCGGCCTCTCCAACCCGGAGCGGGTCGCGTCCCTGATCGCTCCGCCGATGACGACCCTGTCGCGGATCACCTCGCCGGTCATCACGTTCCTCGAGGGCAGCACGCAGCTGGTCCTCCGCATCGTGCGCTTCCGGCAGGGCGAGGAGCCGCCCGTCACCGAGTCCGAGATCGCGGTCCTGCTGGACCAGGGGACGGAGGCCGGCGTCTTCGTGGAGGCCGAACGCGACCTGATCGGCCGGATCTTCGAGCTGGGCGACCAGAAGGCCGTCAACCTGATGACCCCTCGCCCGGAGGTGACCTGGCTGGACCTGGACGACCCGTTCGAGGTCAACCGGGAACTGATCGTGTCCTCCCACCGGTCGATCTTCCCGGTCGCGATGTCCAGCCTGGATGACCTGCGGGGCGTCGTCCGGGCCAAGGACATCCTCGCCGACCTGCAGGCCGGGACGATCCGGGAGATGGAGACCTACCTCCGGCCGGTCGAGTTCATCCCCGAGGGTCTCCAGGCGCTGCGCCTGCTGGAGACGTTCCGACGGGCCGATGACCCGATGGCGATCGTGGTCGACGAGTACGGCGGGACGCAGGGCATCGTGACGCTCCACGACGTCCTCGAAGCCATCGTCGGCGATCTCGGCGAGGAAGGCCCGACGGACGACCCGGACACCGTCCAGCGGCCGGATGGCTCCTGGCTGCTGGATGGCATGGTCTCGACCGATCACTTCGTCGAACTGCTCGGGACCGGGGCGATCCCGGCCGATGAGGACGGCGAGTACAACACGCTCGGTGGCTTCGTCCAGACGCGGACGGGCAGGATCCCCAAGAGCGGCGAGACGTTCGAGTGGCACGGCTGGCGGTTCGAGGTCATCGACATGGACGGCAACCGGGTGGACAAGGTCCTCGCGGCGCGGATCGACGAGACGGCGACGGACCCCGCGCTGGAGCCCGCTCCCAACATGGCCGTCCAGTAGCGGGGACGCGGCCCGGGGTCGGACCGGGACAGACGCACGGCCCGTCGGACGATCAGACAGGAGACGGCCGCCGACCACTCGGGTCGGCGGCCGTCTCCTGCGCGGGGTCGACCAGGGATCGTTCCGCCGCTACGTGGTCGGGGTCGCGGCTGGGGTGGCATTGTCCTGGTCCTGGTCCTGACCGGTGCCGACCTCGACGACCGGGGTGCCGTCACCGGCCCCCGGCGTCGCACCGTCACCCGCGACCGGAGGCACGGCGATCTCGATGACCGTGAACGGCAGCACGGGATCATTGGTCTCGCGGGCACCGAACTGCGAGTTGCAGACGAGGATCGTGTCCCGATCGGTCAGCGCGATCGTCGTCGGGAAGGCGAAGGCCGGGTCGCTGAACTCGTCGACGAACGTCGCCGCAGCGTGATCCCCCGAGAGCCGGAGCCGGGTGATCTGGCCGACGGCGTTGCGGCAGACGTAGAGGAGGTCGCCATCCAGCGCCATGCCGTCCCCGGCCGTCAGGTCGGCGCCGGCCGTGTCGATCAGGCTGACCTCACCCGTCTCGATGGTGTACCGGTAGAGCGAGGCCGTCCCGCTGTCGACGATGATCAGGTGGGCCCCGTCGTCGGTCAGGACGATCCCGTTGGCATTGAACCCTTCGCCATAGGTGTAGGCCGTGCCCTCGAAACTGATGGTCTCCGGCTCACCGAATTCGCCATCCTGGACGCCCACGGCCGTCAACCGTGGCGCGACCGAGTCCGTGAAGTAGCCGACGCCGTCGCTGGTCACGGCGACATCGTTGACGAACGTCTCCTCCGGCCCGAGGCCGTTGGAGGCCACACCGAGCACCGATCCGTCCGTCGTGTCATAGATCGCGACCAGACCGGTCGACGCCCCGCAGACCCAGAGCAGGCCGGAGGCATCGACCTTCATCCCGGTAACGCCGGCCAGGCCCTGCTCCGCTCCCTCGGCGAAGGTCGTGACCTCACCGGTCGCGAGGTCACCCCGGAAGATCGTCCCGGTCGCGGTGCTCCCGACGTAGAAGACCCCGGCCGCGGGGTCGAACGCGACCCCCTCGGGATAGACCGCGTCGCCCGGCAAGTCATAGGCGATCGTCCCGGACCCGGCCTCCGGGCCAGGCGTTCCTCCGCCCTGGGCACCGGTCTGGCCGGGAGCGATGGTCGTGTTCATGGCGAGAACGCCAGCGCCGGCCACCATCGGCATCAGGGCGCGTCGGGTCAGTCTCATGTCGGTCTCCTCACTCGGTCGTTCCGTGCGGTAACGACGGGCGTGTTGCCCGGCGGTCCTGGAGGAGACATCGCCGATTACAGGCCATCGGCCGGGACGATGCCGGCCGAATTTCACACCCGGTCGGATGGAGTGTCCGCAGACCGGGATGGGTCACCCGGCGGTCTGGAAAAGGATGATCGGGCCCGTTTGCCGCCGACAATCGTCCCGGCGACGCGTCTCACCGCGCTGTCGAGTCCGGATTTTGTGATCCTGCCCCGGATTCGCCGTGGTCCACTGGACGGGTCGCTGAGTGGTCGTCTTTGTCCGTCCGGGCCGGTTTCGCGTCGTCTGACGGGCAATCGTGACTATAGTCACGTTGAGAGGGTCCGCCCGGCCTCCTACACTGGCCGGAGGCCATAGACCGCGCGCGCCCGATCAGGTTCCGCACCAGGCGGAACAGGGTCGCGAGAGCGGCACGCTGGCCAGCTGCCCATAGCGTGCCGCCGACGCACGGCACCGGTCGTTGATTCCGTGTTCCACACACCCTGCTCCACGGACCGGCCGGGTCTTGCGCGATCGGCATGACCAGCGATACGTGACGCCAGAAAGAGGACATCGTCATGACCGAGACCGCAGCCGAGGCGACGACCGAGAAGGCGATCCGGGTCCTGATCGTCGAACGGGAGCCGTTGTTCCGTCGCGGACTGGCTGGCTGTCTCCTGCTCGCCCCCGAACTCGTCCTGGTCGGCAGCGCCGGGACCGCCGAGGAGGGCTACCGGCTGGCCGACCAGACGGGACCGGACGTGGCCCTCGTCGGCACGACTTTCCAGGAGTCCCCCGGGCTGGGCGTCGCCGCCGAGATGCGCCGCCGCCACCCCGCGCTGGCCACGATCATCGTCGCGGCCAACGAGAGCGACGACGAGTTGTTCGGGGCGATCCGGGCCGGTGCCTCCGCCTACTGCGGCAAGGACGTCGACGAGCAGGTGCTGATCGACCTGATCCGCCGGTCGGCGACGGGCGAGTACGTCATCAACGAGCAACTCCTCGACAAGCCCTACGTCGCCGCCCGCGTCCTGGACCAGTTCCGCAACGCGACGAGCAGTTCGCTCGCCCCGACGAGTGCCTTCGCCCCCCTGACCGAGCGGGAGCTCGACATCCTGCGCAACGTCAGCGACGGGATGACCAACGCCGAGATCGGCTTCGCCCTCGGGATCAGCGCCCAGACGGTCAAGAACCACGTCACGTCGATCCTGCGCAAGCTGGCCGTCAACGACCGCACCCAGGCGGTCGTGACCGCCCTGCGCCGGGGGTGGCTGTCGATCGACGACCAGTCCTCGACCACCACCATACGTCCACCGACGCCGCTGTCGACCGAGCGCCGCTCGCGCAAGTCGTCTTCGTCGTCCTGACCGTCCCACGGTCGGTCGATCCAGACACCCGACAGGCCGCCGGGTATCCGGTGGCCTGTCTTCTTTTCCGGGAGCGTGGGGCTGGCGGAGCCGGTCGTCTTCCCGAACCAGAGAGACTGACGTGATACCCGAACCGCTGCACCTGGTTTGCGATCGGGGCGGGTCAGTCCATTGCGGTGCTCCCGCTCAGGACTTCAGCGGATAGGTGCCGACCTCGGGCTCCAGCGGTCTCGGTGGGCGAGAAGCTTGCCGATGATGAGGATGGTGGTGGCGCGGCAGAGGGCAGCGTGTCAGTGCCGTGCTCGGCGGTCAGTGCTGCGGCGGCGCTGGCCGTCGTTCGACCCCCACGTGTTGGTGGTCTCAACGATCCATCGCACGCCGAGCCGTAGTGGCTGCTTCTTCACGCCGTGAACCCTGGTGCCTCGCCGTTGGATGTCGAAGTCATCGAGGCCGAGGGCGCGAAGCTGCCGTTCGATGACCGGGTCGTCGTCGCTGCGGTCGAGGTGCAGCGCGCGCCAGGACGTCGACCTACCAGACGAGTTCATCCAGATGGTTATGGCCGGATAGCAGAAGGGCGATGCGGTCCTGCGCCGCTTCGCGTATGTCGGGCTGGGGGTGATGTGTATAGAGCGCGAGCTCCAGCTGCATGTCATAGAAGAGCAACCGCTCGCGCAGATGCTCGCGCTCGAACAGCTCCGGATACGCGCCGTGCAGCCACCGAGGCACCTCTCTCAGCGTGGTCTCGTCGAGCCCCCGTTCGTCGGGCGTGGGGGGGTACTCTCGCGCCCTCGCGCACCAGCGCAGGATGGTATCGAGATCGACATCCGCTGGCTGAGCCAACGCCTCCGCGAAGTCGATAAGACCGGTGACACGTCCCTGGGCGACGATGATGTTGGATCCATGTAGATCACCGTGGACGAGGACGGATCCGTCGGCCGCGAACAACGCCAGCCGCTCCTGGATCCACTCGGCGACATCCGCGAGCAGGCGCGAGTCCTCACCGTGCAGTCGCCGGGCATCCTCGACCTGCCGGAGCGCCGCACTCACTACGGGTGGGTGGTACGCATTCCTCGGCTTGCCGGCCAGCGCGTCGTTCAGCCATGGCGGCATCAGGTCGGCCGGTACAGGCACGCGGTGAAGTTCGCGCAACGCAAAGCCGAGGCTTTCGATGATTGCCTGGCGCGTGTGCGAGTCCGCCGCCGGCCAGACCTCGTGCAGGGTTCGGCCGGGCAGGCGTTCGGAGATGTACCACGGCCCGTCCGGGCCGTCGCCGTGGGCGAGGTGCCGGGCGTGTGGGACCTCGCTGCCGGCGAGCAGGTTGGCGACGGTAGCCTCGTGGCGAAACGCGTCGCGGAACTGTCCGTTGCTCAGTCGTACGACGTATTCGTCGCCGACCCACGCGCGGCTGGTCCAGCCGGCCTTTCGGAGAAAGCGACCGGCGGCTGGCAGACCAGCGGACGCCAGCGTCCTCAGCAGCGCCGGATCAGTAGCCGACTCGTCGACGAACGGCGTTGATTGATTGCCCACGGGCCAAGTCTCCCACCACATCGGTTCACTGGACCGTCCTGGTCGAATGTCTCGAAACGAGTGGGGATGGGTCCACCCCGCACGAAAAACTGCGCCAGCCCAACGCCTGATGGATGGTCAACCCCGCCAGCAGTAGCGCCTGCTCGCGCGGGTCCTTACACAGAACTGGCGACGATGTCGCTGAGCCGGGCCCAGCGGGCGGGGGAATCGACGGCGCCCGGCGAGTGCTCCGGGCGGCCACCGGTCGCCCAGCCGGAGCCGAGGTCGCGGTTGGCGAGCACCGCCAAGCTGAGCCCGGAGCGGGGATCGGCCCAGACCAGGCAGCCGGACTGGCCGATGTGGCAGATGGTGTCCGGCGAGGTGAGGTCACCGGTCCAGTGGTCCCGCTTGTCGCCCCGGACCTCCCAGCCGAACGCCCACGGGCAGGCGTCCCACTCGCGCATCCCCGGGATCCCGCCAGGGAGCGGCCGGTCGCCGCGGCGCGGTGTGGCCGGCAACGGGTGCGGGTTCGGCGCGGGCAACGGGACGGCGGCAGTGGCCGTCTGGTCGGTCGTCATCATCCGGACGCTGGCGCCACTCACCCCGCCGGCCCGCGACGACGTCGCGGCGGCGTGGGCGAAGGCGCCAGCGAAGCGGGCCATGTCGCTGGCGGTCGCGAAGAGTCCGCCGCCCGGCGACCCGAGGCGGCGGCCATAGGCGGTGTTGCTCGTCCGGTCGGGGCCGTAGCGGCGCGCCAGCGATGGTACCTCGTCGTCGGCGGGGGTGAACGTCGACCCGGCCAACCCCGACGGCTGGAGGACGACCCCGGTCGCGACCTCGGCGAATGGCGCCCGGCCGGCCGCCGCGACCAGCCCGCCGAGCACCCAGTAGCCCACGTTGCTGTAGATGACGCGCTGTCCTGGCGGTCCCGCCAGCGGCACGCCGGCGGCGGATTCGACGAGGGCGGCGAACGGCGCCTCCCGGGCGAACAGGGCTGGCCCGTCGGGGTCGTCCTTGGGCAGCCCGGCGACGTGGCAGAGCAGTTCGCGGGCGGTGATCTGCCGCCGGGCGGCCTCGCTGGTCGGTGTCGCGAACTCGGGCAGCCAGCGCCGGACCGGCTCATCGAGATACAGGTCGCCCCGCTCGATCAGCGCCATGACGGCCGCCGCGGTGACCGGTTTGGTCAGCGACGTGACCGGGTAGCGCGTCTCCGGCGCGACGGGGCCACCGCCGCCAGCCGAGACCTTGCCGGCGGCGTGGGCCAGCACGGTCTCCCCGCGCCAGGCGACGGCCAGCGAGACGCCTGGCACCAGCCGCGACGTCACCCAGTCATCGACCATCGCGACGGCCAGCGCCAGACGCTCGGGCTTCGGCGCCATCGGCCAGGTTACTTCCGACCGCTCTGCCATCCCCGTCCCCGTCATCGTATCCCTGTCCACCTGTTCGCCAACCGGTCCACACCCCGCCGGACACGGAGACGCCCGGACCCGCCACGCATGGTAGCGGGTCCGGGCGTCCCGGACCGGGGCGTCTGTCGGATCCGGCCTATCCCGCGGCGGCGACCGGCCGGGATGGATCGGCCGCGACCGGCGTCTCATTAGCCCGACCACCCTCGATCGTGCGAGGCATCTCCTGGATCAGTCCGGCGAACCGGCCGACGAACGCCCGTGGCAGCGAGCCCCGCAGGGTCGCGCCCGACTCGTCGTAGGTCGACTCCTCGACCCTGGCCAATCGGTGGAAGCGGTCGACCAGCTCCTGCCGGTCGAACGGGATCCGGACCCGGACGGGAACGAAGTCGTACTCCGCCTCCAGCGTCGTCTCGACGGCGTTCATCATCGTGTCGAGCCCGTAGCCGTTGCGGGCCGAGATCGGCACCGCGCTGGCGAGGACATCGGCACCGACGGCCCGGCCGATGGCGGCACGGACTTCCGGGTCGAGCCCCTCGAACCCTTCGGGTCCGAGCGCGTCGATCTTGTTCAGCGCCAGCACGATCGGCTTGTCGTCGGCCCCGAGTTCCTCGAGGACCTCCTGCACCGTCGCGGCCTGCTCGGCCACGTTGGGGTGGGTGACGTCGAGGACGTGGACGAGGACGCTGGCCTCGTTGATCTCCTCGAGCGTGGCCCGGAAGGCGGCGACGAGGGTCGTCGGCAGGTTGTTGATGAAGCCGACGGTATCCGTCATCAGCACGGCCCGGCCACTCGGAAAGTGCGTCTGCCGGGTCGTCGGGTCCAGCGTCGCGAACAGCTTGTCCTCAGACAGGACCGTCGCGCCGGTGAAGGTGTTGAGCAGCGTGCTCTTGCCGGCGTTGGTGTACCCGACGAGCCCGACGATCGGCACCTGGTTGCCCTGGCGCTGGCCGCGGTGCAGGTCGCGGTGGGTCTGGACCTGCTCCAGCTGCTTCTTCAGGTAGCTGATCCGGGCACCTGCCTCGCGGCGGTCGGCCTCGAGCTGCGTCTCACCGGGACCACGGAGCCCGACGCCACCGGCCGCCTGGCGGGAGAGGTGGGTCCACATCCGGGTCAGGCGCGGCAGGCGGTACTGGAGTTGCGCGAGCTCGACCTGCAGGCGGCCCTCGTGGGTCTGGGCCCGGCGGGCGAAGACGTCGAGAATCAGGGCGGTCCGGTCGATGACCAGGACGCCGAGTTCGGTCTCGAGGTTGCGCTGCTGGGCCGGGGTCAGCTCGGCGTCGACGATGATGATGTCGTAGTGGAGCGCCTCGCGGAGATGGACGATCTCCTTGAGCTTTCCGGAGCCGACGAACGTGCCGGGGACCGGGTGCGGCAGCTTCTGGGTGACGGTCCCGACGACGACGACGTCCACCGTCCCGGCGAGGCGCTCCAGTTCGCCGAGCGAGTCCTGGATGGCCCACATGTTGTCGGGTTCACTGAAGTCGACGGCGAGCAGCAGGGCCTTCTGGGCCGGGCGATCCGTGGGGTACGGGCGCTCGGACGGCGGGGCGGTGTAGTGCTCAACGGACTCGGTGAAGGTGGGGACGGGCGCGTCGGTCTTGCGGCGTTTGTTGCTGGACAGGGGCGAACCCTCGGGGATGAGGCGGGCGACCAGCATCGGTCACCGGCGGCGAATGGTCTCGACATGGGGGCCGGATCGGGCAGCCGCGACAGGCGAGGGCGGCCCACCCGGATGTTCCGACACCGCTAATTATACGCCATAGCGTCACGTCGCTACCGGACCAAGGGATACTCAGCGTGCAAGTCGGCGCTCAGAATCGGGGTGTGTATCGTGACAGCCAACCTGTGGTGGCGTCCTCCGTCGCTCCGCTAGCGTCGCCCTGTCTCAAGTGATCCGCTATCGGCAGTCGCTCATTCGTCAGCACTACTCCGGGAGGGGTGATGAACCGGACTGACCGGCTGACCGGCATCCTGCTGGCGTTGCGCAACGGGCAACGGACCTCGGCGCAACTGGCCGAGCGGTTCGAGGTCAGCCGCCGGACGATCCTGCGCGACCTCGCAGCGCTGGCCGAGATCGGCGTCCCGGTCATTGCCGTGCCAGGGACGGGCGGAGGCTTCGCGCTGCCCGAGGGGTACTGGCTGCCGCCGCTCCGGCTGTCGGCGGCCGAGGCCACGGCGGTCCTGCTCGGGCTGGCCGCCCTCGGACCGCCGGCCGGCAGCCCGTTCGGCGAACCCCGCCGGACCGCCGAGGAGAAGATCCGGGCCATCGTCCACCCCGACACCCTCCGCGCGACCGACGCTGCCCTGCGCCACGTCACGTTCGATCTGGGCCTCACCACCCCCGAAGCTGCTCACATCGCGGCGTTGCAGGCGGCGATCCTGTCCGACCAGTGGTTGCTGGTCGCTTACCGGTCCAGCCGGCGGACGGCCGATCACGAGGTGCTTCCTCTCCGACTGGTCGCCGCCGAGGGGCGCTGGTACGTCGATGCGATCTCCCGCGCGGCCCGTGCCCACCGTCGATTCCGAATCGACCGGATCGACCACGTCCGGTCGATCCCGACGCCGCCGGACGCGGACAGGATCCGTGCCGACGCTAACACGACGACACCGTACGACCACGCCGACCACCCCGAGGTCACCCTGCACCTGACGGACGCCGGACGGGTCCGCGCCCCGGATCTGCTCGGCATCCGGCTCGATCCGGTGGCTCTCGGCAGCGGGGAATGGGAGATCCGGACCCGCTGTCCGCCGTCGGAGCTGGCCTTCTTCGTCCGCTGCGTCCTTACCCTCGGCGACGACTGCCGCGCGGCCGGCGGGCCGGAGCTGGTCGCCCTCGTCCAAGCGGCGGCGCGACGGACACTCGACCGGCACACGGATCCAGCCGTCTGATTGGTGACATGACGGTGTCACCGGTGGGCCGGTAGGCTGATGGTCGGACCCGAGTGCCCCGGTCAGCGAGAGGAAGCCTGCTTGCCCACCGTCATCCCCGACGTCTCGATCGATCGCCTCGCCCAGACCCGTGCCGAACGCTGGTGCCTGACACCCGACACCCGGATCGCCGGGCCGGACGAGGCGCCAGCCCTGATCGAGCGGGCGGGGATCGCGACCCTGTTCCCCGCCTCGCCCGAGGTCGCCAGCCTCTACGCCGCCTTCGCCGGGCCGGACGCCCCGATCGAAGCCGGTCACTCGACGCCGACCGGCCAGGTCTACGGCTGGCGCTGGGTCCTCGGCCGGCGGGAGGTCGCCTTCTACGGCGCGATCGTCCGCGGCAAGCCGACGTGGGTCGCCTGGCCAGTGCTACCGGCCCTGCTACACCTGCGCGGCGACACGCGGCCGGTCGACGAACAGGTGGCGGCGGGGCTGCTGTCCGCTGACGCGCACCGGGTCGCCGGTGCACTGGCCAGCAACGGCGGCACCCTGACGACCGGGGAACTCCGCCGCGTCGCCGGTTTCGAGACCGGCAGGGAGCGCCGCGCCGCGTACCTCCGGGCGATCGCCGAACTCGATCGGCGTCTGTTGCTGGGTCGCGGCTTCGGACCGCCGGACGCTCCCAACGATGGCGACATGCGCCAGACGCTCGTCGCCGTGCGTTACCCGGAAGCCGTCGCGGCGGCCAGAGCGATGGCCGCCGCGACGGCGATGCGTCACCTGCTGACCGCGTACCTCTCGGGAGCGGTCCTCATCCGCCCATCCCTCTTCGCCCGCCACCTTGGCCTCGACCGGTCCGCTGTCGAGGCGGCCCTCGCGACGATGGCGCGCGAGGGCATCGTCGAGCGGTTCCGCCCCGAGGGCGAGAAGCAGGACGTCTACGCAGTCACGGCGGACAGCGAGTCGACCACCCCGGGAGGTTCCCTTTGATGCCAGACCGATCCATCCGCGAACGACTCACGGCCGCCCAGTCGTTCCTTGAGAGTATGTCCGTGGAGCGACCTGTCGAAGCGGCCATCCGCCGGACGATCACCGGTGACGGCGACCACAGCGGTGTCGTGACTGCCCTCGCCCGCTACCAGAACGTCGACGGCGGCTTCGGCCACGGACTGGAGCCGGACATCTCCGCCCCGCAGAGCAACCCGTTCGCGGCCCGGGTCGCACTGCACGCCGTCATTGAGACGGGCATCCCGGTCACCGATCCGGTCGTCACCCGGCTGGTCGGCTGGCTGGAAGAA
>CADCWK010000400.1 GCA_902806375.1 uncultured Thermomicrobiales bacterium | reverse complement strand
GGATCATGGGCACTGGGTCCCGCTGGGCGACCAGCGGCGCGACGTGCGCCGCATGGCGAGGGCGACGATCAGGAGCAGGGCCGCACCGATTGCCGTCCCGAACGGGGTCAGGGCGAGGCTGCCATCGACCCCGGCGGATGCAGCGCCGGTGCCGGTGTTCGGCAGGGAGGTCGGCGCGGTGTCCCGGGTATCGGCACTGGCCGGCCGGTCGGTGGACGACGGGGTCGAGGGGCTGGCGGCAGGCGCGTCGTGGTCGTCGCCGGCAGCTGGCTCCGGGGTGACGACCGGCTCATCGGTGCTGGCGAACGGGATCATGTAGAAGGAGCAGTCCGCCGAGCCACCCGCGACCAAGTCCAGTTCGTAGCCGCGACCACCGAGGGGCGGATCGATCCAGGTGCCTTCTCCACTGCCACTGGCGTCGAAGATCTGGCAGCTCACCACGCCGACCGCAGCTGACTCGGATCCGACTATGACCGAGTAGCGGTCCGCGGACAGGCCGCCGAAGGTGGCGTAGCCGTACTCGTTGAGGGCCGACTCGATCGTCGTGCTGTTGGGGACGGTGCCGTAGCCGACGAAGGCCGTGTAGATGCTGGCGTCGACCGGGTTGCCGCAGTCCGACGCGTAGTCACTGCCGGTGTAGCTGGCCGGGCATTCCGAGATGTAGATGCTCAGGATCCCGGAATCGGGCTGGACATCGATCGGCCCACCGAGCGCGACCAGGTAGAAGAAGCACTCGACCGACCCACCGGCGGTGACGGGCAACTCATACCCTGCGCCACCCAGGGCGGGCTGGAACTCGGTGCCGACCGGCAAGCCGTCGACGCCGGTGACGTAGCTGATGCAGGCGGAGGAGATGATCGGCTGGGTGGACGAGTCGGTGCCCGGCCAGAGGGCGACGGTCCCCGGGGCGGCGATAAAGTACGCGGCACCCGCGGAGTTGGTGGCCTGCTGGACCGTGGTCTGATTCGGGACGGTGCCCGAGGTCAGGGCGGCGGTGTAGGTCTGGCTCGGGCTGTCGCAGACCGTGTTGAGCGGCTGCCCCTCGGCACCGGCCGGGCACTCGTAGATGAAGGCGTTGACGTAGCCGACCTGTGGGACGTCGACCGCGACGCCGGGGTCAGCCGGAGCCTCGTCGGCGTCGGCCGGGCCGAACGGGACCATCACCCCGCTACAGGTAATCGACTGGCCCCCGCTGAGCCCGACCTGGGGACCGTTCGCGCCCATCTGTGAACCCACGATCATGCCGGTCGCATCGTCACCGCAGGTGATCGAGATGCTCTTCTGCACGACGGCCGGGGTGGAGAAGACGTACTCGCCATCGGCCAGCCCGGCGAACGTCGCCCGGCCCTGCGCATCGGTGACCGTCCACTGCTCGATCCCGGTCGCGACCTCCATGATCCGGGCGTCGGTGTTGCCGTAGGGCGAGCAGGTGTCTTCCCATTCGGGGCAGATACTGAAGCTGAAGGTGAGCGTGTTCAGGCCCTCAGCCGCGGCGGGCCTGGTGGCGACGAACGACAGCACGAGTGCGACAACGACCAACATCCGACCGACCAATACCACACACCGATGCATCCGGAACTCCTTGCGCTCTCGCGCACCATCCATGAGGGCCATGGTCGTGCAGACCATGGCGCGATCCACGTCAACCGTCGTGACGAGAAACGGGGCGTTTGGCAGCGGGATCGCACAGCCCGGGGGCGACCGGCGGAGGACTCAGGTCCGTCATCCGATCAGGGGCTGGTGCGTTCGTCTCGCTGGGCACTCCCTGATGATAGGAGCGGCGTGGGGACGGCACATCCGTACATGTGCGCAATCCCGTCACCCATGCCGTCGCCCGTTCCGGACCGGTTCTTCTCTACGTATGGGTAGTCTGACGACGGTATGGGTGATCTCACCCAGACGCGTGGGAACGGCCCGAGGACCGGGTCAGGGCATGGCCGACGGGACCGGGCACACCAGGTCGATGCCCCCGGCACCGGTCACGCTCCGGCGGGCCTTCAGCCTCCTGCCCGCCAGCGACCGGAAACCCGCCCCGGCACTCCGCTCAGACGATCGTTGGTTCAGTCGATCCCCGTCAGAACACGATCTCCATCCGCAGCCCGCGGCCATCGGTCTCCGGCGCGTCTGGCAGTCGACCGGCCGATCCCGTCGCGAAGCGGTGGGCCGACCAGGCCGCCACGGTCGCGTCCAGCACATCGTCCGCCGTAGCGGGGCGGGCCAGCGCGCGGGCCGCCGGGCGGTCCCAGAGCGGTTGCCCGAACGCCGCGGCCAGCAGCGCCCGCCGCTCGACGAACCCCTCCGGCGTCCGCTTGGCGTGCGCCATAGGCTGTCCCGCCAGCGCCTGGAAGCTCACCTCCGGGTGGACCTCGACGACGCGACCCTGGAGGTCCGGCGTCATCAGCGCGTTGACTTCGGCGACCTTCGGGAAAATGGCGTGGGACTGCTTGCTGATCCCCTTGCCATTGAGATCACGCGACAGGGCCAGCGCCGCGCCATAGTCCGCGGCCCCGAGCAGGCGCGGGTCCGGCGCCGGGAAGACACTGTTGGCCCGGGGACCAAGTA
>CADCWK010000399.1 GCA_902806375.1 uncultured Thermomicrobiales bacterium | reverse complement strand
CGCCGGAGATGTGATAGCGCTCCATGACGGCGAGGGCGTCGGCGATCGGGCTCTCGGGCCCAAGCGTGACCGGCTCGACGATCATCCCGGATTCGCTGCGCTTGACCTTGTCGACCTCGGCGACCTGGTCCTCGATGCTGAGGTTGCGGTGGATGATGCCGAGACCGCCCTCCCGGGCGAGAGCGATCGCCATCCGGGCCTCGGTGACGGTGTCCATCGCCGCCGATAGGATCGGGATGTGGAGCTCGATGTCGCCAACGAGGCGGGTCCGGGTCGAGACGTCGGCCGGCAGGACCTCGGAGTAGCGGGGCAGGAGGAGGACGTCGTCGAAGGTAAGGCCGATCCCGGAGAACTTGTCGCTCCGCATCCCCTGGCCACGTCCGGCGAAGGCGTCGGCGGCCGTGTCGCGGCTGTCAGAGACGAGTGGCTCCTGGCCCTCGATGATGCCGTTGTGCTCGTGCCGATTCTGGGTCGTGGTCATGCCGCGCCTCCCTGTGCTCATGGACATTGCCATCGGGAACGGATCAGGCACCGGGATCGGGCGTAACCGGTGCGTCGGGTGGCTGCGCGGCGCCACCCGTACGAGGGCGCCGTCGCCCTCATCGGAGTCGTTTGGATCGTGACATGATACCAATGGTGTGCAAGGTCGGGCTCGTCGGCGATCCCCGTGTGCCCTACCGGGTAACCCGGAGGGCCAGCCGCTGGGCGAGTTCCGCGGCGAGGCGCTCGTAGGCGACGGCGCCGTTGGACTTCGGGTCGTACTCAGCGATCGAGAGCCCATAGCTGGGCGCCTCGGCCAGCCGGATGGAACGCGGGATGACCGTGGCGAAGAGCTCCTTCGGGTAGAACCGCCGGACCTCCTCGACGACCTGGGCCGACAGGCGCGTCCGGGCGTCGTACATCGTCATCAGGACGCCGGTGATCGTCAGCTCGGGGTTGAGGTGCTGCCGGACCTGTCCGATCGTCCGTTGCAGTTGCGAGAGGCCCTCCAGCGGCAGGAACTCGCACTGGATCGGCACGAGGACCGACTGGGCCGCGGTGAAGGCGTTGACGGTCAGAAGGCCGAGGGACGGTGGGCAGTCGATGAGGACGAGGTCGAACCGATCCCCGATCCCGGCCAACGCCCGCTGGAGCTGGTGCTCCCGGTCCGGGAAGTCCACGAGTTCGATCTCGGCGGCGGCGAGGCTCGAACTCGTCGCCACGATCTCGAGCCCATCCCGGCCCGACGGCCGGGCGGCGTCGACCGCGGTCGCCCGGCCGATCATGAGATCGTAGGTCGTCCGCACGAGACTCGACTTGTCGACGCCGAGCGACGACGAGGCATTGCCCTGTGGGTCCAGGTCGATCAGCAGGACGCGGACTCCCCGGTTGGCCAGCATGACGGCTGTGGCGACGCTGGTCGTCGTCTTGCCGACGCCGCCCTTCTGGTTGGCGATGGCGACGACGGGGACCCGTCGCTCCGTGGCGGGATCGGTCCCGGCGCTGCCGGCCACCGTGGTGGTGGCCGCCTGGTCTGGTGACGGGCTTGCCGTTGCGCTCACGGGTTGGCGTTCCTGGCTGGGGCTCTCGGGGACAGGGCGGGTCGTGGAGTGGCGGCAAGGCTACCACGCAGACGTGGCGGGGACGGTCGCTGTAAGGTATCCGGGCGTCAGTCGAGGAGGCGATCCCGGAGCGTGGCGACCGTGTCCGGTCCGACGCCGGCGTCGAGCAGGTAGTTCTCGGTCGTCCCGTACTCGGCGTCGATGAAGGCGAGCGCGGCCACGAGCACCATCGCGTCGACGCGGAGCAGTTCGTCCGGGATATTGCTCAGGTGGTGGAGCGCTTCGGGCGACAGGTTCGCCTTGAACGCGACGAAGTTCTGCTCGGTCAAGACGTAGTCGTCGATGATCGTGCCATCGTCCACGCCGAGCAGCCGGAGCAGGAGCGCGATGCTGACGCCCGTCCGGTCCTTGCCGGCCGCGCAGTGGACGACGGCCGGGACGGCGTCCGCCGTCGCCAGCGTCGTCATGACCTGGGCGAGCGCGGAGCGGGCGTCGGTGACGATGCCGTGGTACAGGTCACTCAGGGTCAGTAGCTGCCACTTCGGGTCCGCCTCCTCCCCGATGCGGCCGAACGGGATATGGACGACGTCGATCCCCGGCTCGTCGTGGATCAGCCCCGGACCGGCGTCGGCGATCTCGCGGTGTGAGCGGAGGTCCAGGATCGTGCGCACGCCAAGAGGGCGAAGCCGCTCCACGTCGTCCTGCGTGAGGCGGTGCATGGCGTCGCTCCGGAAGACCTGACCCCACCGGACGCGGCGACCGTCACGCGACCGGTAGCCGCCGATATCACGGAAGTTATAGGTGCCGGTCAGCCGGTAGGTCCGGTCCGGGACGATGGGCGTGGGACGGTCGGTCATCCGGGCTGCTCCCCCTGGGGTCGGGCATGTCAGTGGCTATGGACGGTCCGGCCGGTCAGGCCCGATCCGGGTCGACGCCCAGGGCCACCAGTTCGTCGCGCACCGTCGCGAGGCGCTTGCGGGCGATCGGCAACCGGTCCAGGATCGTCCGCCGCTGCTCGTCCTCACGCGCCAGTTCGGCCGCGAGCCGGTTCTCCTCGGCGCGGAGTTCCTGGCGGGCGAAGGCTCGCCGGACGAGGACATCATTGGTGCCATGGAGGTTGCTCCAGCCACCGGCCTCGTGGTCCTCGCGGATGATGTCCCTCAGGGTCAGCGCGATCGGAAGCTTTCCGCCGTCCAGCGCGGTATCCCGCAGGTCGAGGGCGAAGGCCAGCAGAGCCGCATCGAGGACTGGCTCCCAGGACGGAGGGGTGGAGATCGTCCGGAGGTCCCGGGCGACGAGGGACGGATCGCCGGAGACGAGGCGCAGGTCGCCCCGCACGACCATCCCGCCACGGTTGTCCCAGTCGGTCGCCTCGACGTACCGGAACACCTGCCGGTCGAGCGCGAAGGCGACCTCCACCGGCTCGTCGAGGGAGACCGACAGCTCCGTGATTCGGAGCGGGGGGACTGGCCACGTCGGTTCAGGGCCGGCGGCGTCGAGGCGGGCGCGGTCGCTCGCGATCGTCGCGATCGACTCACGGAGCAGGTCGATCCGTTCCTGCCACGGGTTTTCCGGGGACTGGGCGAGTCGCGCCTGCTCGATGTCGTACAGGAGCCCGGCCTCTCGGCGGCGGAGGTCGATGATCCGGCGTTCCCGGCGCTCGGGCGAGAGTACCGGCACCGTGGGCGTGCGGATGGGCGGCGGCGACCCGTACGACGCCGTACGGGCCGACTCAGCTGGTGGCGACGATGGCGGCGCCTCGGGTTCACGTCGGCGCTTGCTCCAGAAATCCCAGCGGGGCATCGTCGTCGCTCCCATTGTCGGTCGAGGTGTGAGACCGGGCTCGCATCCCGGATCGCGCACTATTCGTGCGCGGAGCCATGGTCGGCCGGAACGATGCCGGTTGCCGCTGGCCGTCCCATGATGCCATCATCCGGGGATGAATCGACCTCCGACCGGGCAGCACCCGGTCGCCGGCCACCCGGCCGCCGCCGACCCGCCGCAGTCGTGGCGCCGCGATACCGCCCGGTTCCCCGCCGTCTCGGAGGCCTCGCCGTCTCGCCCCGCGCGGCAACGGCGCGGCTGGCGACGCTGGCTGGCTCCCCTGCTGGTCTTCACGATCCTCGCCGGACCGGCCATCGAACTCGCGCTCGTCGGGGCGATCTATGTCCAGGCCCGCACGGACCAGGCTCGCCCGGTCGACGCGATCGTGGTCCTCGGTACGACCCAGTACAACGGCGTCCCCAGTCGAACGCTCCGGGCCCGGCTCGACCGCGCGCTCGAGCTCTACGATGCCGGCCTCGCCCCAACGGTGATCGTGACCGGTGGCAACCTGCCGGGGGACGTCTTCACCGAGGCGGAGACCGGCCAGATGTATCTCGTGGAGGCTGGGGTGCCCGAGGGCGCGATCGTCCTCGAGAACGAGGGGAACGACTCCTGGGAGAGCATGAACGGCGTCGCCGGGATCCTGGCGGCCCGGGACCTCGACAGCATCCTGATCGTGAGCGACGGGTTCCACCTGCTCCGGCTCAAGATGATGGCCCGCGACCTCGGGATCACCGCCTACTCGACCGCCGCGGCCGGCAGCCCCATCGCCGGCGGGCAGGAGTTCAGCTACGTCGTTCGCGAGGCGCTGGCGATCACGGCCTTTGTCTTCGGCCGGCGATAGGCCAGGATCGCGCCCCTGGCCGTCGCCTCACCGGGCGGGCGGTAACGCCGGCGGATGCGGTGAGCTGGACACAAGCGAGGGCGGGCTCGTCCCCGGGCCCGCCCTCGCCGCTGGTCGGCTCGTTCGATCCGTGGGTAGGGGCTAGGCGGTGGCCGCCACCTCGTCGATCTGCCGGATCTCCTCGTCCGTGAACGCGGGGGCGTCCAGCGCGGCGACGTTGTCGACGATCTGCTCGGGCCGGCTGGCCCCGATCAGGGCCGTCGTGACGGCGACGGTCCGGGTCGACCCGTCGGGGGCCGTGATCTCCGCCTGCGGCCGCAGCACCCAGGCCAGCGCCATCTGTGCGAGCGACTGTCCGCGTTCCCTGGCGATGCCGTTCAGGGCCGCGACCCGCGACCGCGTCCGCTCGTCGATCGCGGACGCCTGGAGAAACTGGCTGTTCCCACTGGCACGCGAGTCGGCCGGGACGCCGTCCAGGTAACGGTCCGTCAGGACCCCCTGTGCCAGCGGCGAGAAGACGATCGAGCCGACGCCATGCTCGGTCAGCGCCCGAAAGAGGCCGGTGGTCTCCGGGTCCCGGCGGAAGATGTTGTAGGACGGCTGGTGGATCAGGCAGGGCGTCCCGAGCGACCTGAGCATCGCCACCATCTCGACGGAGCGCTCGGTCGGGTAGTTCGAGATCCCGGCATACAGCGCGCGGCCGGACCGGACAGCCTGGTCCAGCGCCATCGCGGTCTCTTCCAGCGGGGTCTCATAGTCGGGCCGGTGGTGGTAGAAGATGTCGACGTAGGGCAGCCCGAGGCGCTTCAGGCTGGCATCCAGGCTGGCGAGCAGGTACTTGCGTGAGCCGTTGTCACCGTAGGGGCCCGGCCACATGTCGTAGCCGGCCTTGGTGCTGACGATCAGTTCGTCGCGCAGCCCGTGGAAATCCTCGGCGAGGATCCGGCCGAAGGCGCTCTCGGCCGAGCCCGGCGGCGGACCGTAGTTGTTGGCGAGGTCGAAGTGGGTGATGCCGTGGTCGAAGGAGGTCCGGACCAGCTGACGGGCGTTCTCGTAGCTGGAGGCCCCTCCGAAGTTGTGCCACAGGCCGAGCGAGAGGGCCGGCAGCATCAGCCCACTCGTCCCGCAGCGTCGATAGGACATGGTCTCGTACCGGTCTTCATTGGGTGTGTACATGCCAGTCATCATAGGAGAATCGCCGGCGGCCCGCCACACACGAACGCGGTCACCCGTAGGGTGGATTTCGGGCTGGGGCATGACGAAGCCCGGGCCGTCATCGGTCCCGGGCTCCTGAGCTGTCCAGTCTGGGCGAGTGGTACCGGGAGCGGGATTCGAACCCGCACGGGTCTCCCCGGCGCATTTTGAGTGCGCTGCGTCTGCCATTTCGCCACCCCGGCCGGGAACGCGATCAGCGCCCCGGATTGTAGCAGGATGGCCGGAGTCCTGGTCCGACCGCGACGCTCCCGGCGGTGAGCTGCGTTGCGGCACGAATCCGGCGGATGGTCCTGACATGGAAGCACCACAGAGACTCCCGGTCGCCGAGGTCCGCGTCACCCTGCAGTCGCTCGCCGACGGCGAGGCCGAAGTCGCGATCGCCATCGACCCGGAAGGGGAACTCAGAGGGGCCTACGGTGACGCCGACGAGCGCTTCCAGGCGCTCCAGACGCTCTTCGAGGTCGTCCAGCGGGAGCTGGCCGATGCCCTCGACACCCTGGCCGACGACAGAGACGCCGAAGCCGGTGAGGGCGATGCGGGGAACCCACCCGGTAGCGGTTCACCCGTTCCGTCGGTGTAGCGGGAACCGCGGGCACGAGATGTTCGGCGGAGCCGCGCGTGGACTGAGCGCGTGCTGCCGGTTCTGATACCCTGCTACGGTTTCGCCCGGCCGTCCCGTGAGGGCCCGGCCCGATCGCTGTCCCACTATGGAGTACCCCCCGATCATGTCCAGCCCCAACCCGTCCGGCAACGGGACGGTCACTCCGTTCCAGGAACCCACTTCCGCGTTCTCCAGCGTCGATGAGCTCGCCCAGGCGCTGTCGGACGAGCGCTACGTCACCGACCACGGGCTTGCGACGACGCTGTATCTGACGCTCAAACTCCAGAAGCCGCTCCTGCTGGAGGGGGAGGCCGGTGTCGGCAAGACCGAGATCGCCAAGACGCTCTCGAAGATCCTCGACACGCCGCTGATCCGGCTCCAGTGCTACGAGGGGCTCGACGCGGCGTCTGCCATCTACGAGTGGGACTACGCTCGCCAGATGCTCTACCTGCGCTCGCTGGAAGTGACCGGCGGCGGGATGGGCGGTGCCCGCGACAACCTGTTCAGCGACCAGTTCCTCCTCAAGCGACCGCTGCTTCAGGCGATCGACGCGTCCCATGACCGCTCGCCGATCCTGCTCATCGACGAGGTCGACCGGGCCGACGCCGAGCTGGAGGCCTTCCTGCTCGAACTCCTGTCCGACTTCCAGGTCACGGTGCCGGAGCTCGGGACGATCCGGGCCGAGCACGTCCCGATCGTGATCCTGACCTCCAATCGGACGCGGGAGATCCATGACGCCCTCAAGCGGCGCTGCCTCTATTACTGGATCGACTTCCCGACCTTCGACAAGGAGTTCCGCATCCTCGCCGCTCGCCTGCCCGAGGTGCCCGACCGGCTGGCGCGGCAGATCTGCTCGTTCACCCAGGGGCTGCGCGAGGGTGACCTGTTCAAGCCGCCCGGCATGGCGGAGACGCTCGACTGGGCGCGGGCCCTGCTCGCCCTGGGGACCGAGACGCTGGCCCCGGATGTCGTCGATGACACGCTCGGCGTCATCCTGAAGTACCAGGAGGACGTCGACCGGATCCGGGGCCGTCGCGCCGAGGAACTGGTTCGGTTGACCGCGGCTGCGAGCGCGACCTGATGACCGCCAGTCTCGCCCCCGATGGGAACGGGGGACGTCCCGATTCGTCGGCCCGCTCGATGGCCGCGCAGCTCACGGCGAGCTGGCCGGACTCGGACGCGGTCCGCGCGACGACGATCCTCGGGAATCTCGTCGTCTTCGCCGAGGACCTGCGGATGGTCGGCGTCCCCCTCGGGAGTGGCCAGCTGATCAACCTGATCGAGGCGTTCTCGGTGGTCGATCTCGGGCGCCGGCTCGAGGTCTATCACGCCATGCGCACGAGCGTGGTCACACGGCCGGAGCACATCCCGCTGTTCGACGACCGGTTCGCGACGTTCTGGGAGCGGCTCGGGATGGGCACCCAGGCGAGCGACGAAGGTGGGGGGATCCCGATCGACGGGCCGCCGCCACCTGGCTCGAAGGAAGGACCCCCGCAGGACGATGAGAACGCATCGTCCGATCCGACCACGACGGGCAAATCCACTGTTGTCGTGGACAGCGACGAATCGGACGGCATGGGAGGGGAGATCGACTCCGTTCCCGACGACGTCATGCTGTTCAGCGCCGACGAGTCGCTCAGGACCAAGGACTTCGCCCTCCTGTCCGAGGAGGAACTGACCGAGGCGCAGCGATTCATCTCCCAGATGACATGGAACCTCGGGCGGAGGATGACCCGTCGCCTGACTCCGGCGTTCAACGGGCAGGTCATCGACCAGCGCCGGACGCTCCGCCACGCCCTCCGGCATGGTGGTATCCCGATCGACCTGCGGCACCGGCGGCGCAAGGAGCGCATGCGGCCACTGGTCCTCGTCTGCGACATCAGCGGCTCGATGGACCGGTACAGCCGATTGCTGTTGCGCTTCGTCCACGCGCTGGAGCTCGGGCTCGATGCGACCGAGGTCTTCGTCTTCAGCACCCGCCTCACGCGCATCACCCGTGAGTTGCGCCGCCGCGATGTCGACAGCGCCATCGCCGAGGTGACCAACGCGGTCCAGGACTGGTCCGGCGGGACGCGGATCGGCGAGGCGATCAAGAGCTTCAACTACGACTGGAGCCGGCGCGTCCTGAAGTCCGGTGCGACTGTTGTCGTCATCAGCGACGGCTGGGACCGGGGCGACCCGCAGTTGCTCGCCGACGAGATGGCTCGGCTCCAGCGCTCCTGTCGCCGGCTGATCTGGCTGAACCCGCTGCTCGGGTCGCCGGGGTACCAGCCGTTGACGCGGGGAATGAAGGCGGCCCTACCGTACTGCGACTACTTCTTGCCCGTCCACAACATGCGAAGCCTGGAAGCCCTGTCGGACCTGCTCACGTCGTTCGACGACGAGCCGCCGCTGCGACAGGCGCGTGGAAAGGCCGCGACGGTGCCGGGCCGATGACGGGGCAGGGAGAGTCGGCGGACCACGTCTCGGCGAATAGGGAGCATCACACGATGGATGGGACCGGCGAATCGCTGCAGGATCGGCTCGCCGCCGCCATCCGGGCCAATCGACCCGCCGCTACGGTCACGGTCCTCACCGGCGAAGCGGCTGGAACGAAACTCCTCGTCCTGCTGCCGACTCCCGGCGTACCGGACGAGGTGACCGAGCGGTCGGGCTCGCTGGGCGACCCCGGTCTGGACGACGAGGCGGTCGCGAAGGCGACCGGGCAGGTCGCCGCCGAGCGGTCAGCCCGCCTCACCATCGGCACGCCGACGGGCGAGTCGCTCGACGTCTTCGTCGAGGTCTTCCCACAGCCGCCTACCATGCTCATCTTCGGGGCGGTCCATGCCGCCCAGGCCCTCTGCGCCCTCGCCAAGCAGCTCGGGTACTGGGTCGTCGTGACGGACGCCCGCGGCGCCCTCGCGACGCAGGAGCGCTTCCCGCTCGCCGACCGGATCATCCGGGGCTGGCCAGACGACGCGCTGGCGCAGGTGCCCATCACCTCCACCACTGACATCGCGATCCTGACCCACGACCCCAAGTTCGATGAGCCCGCCATCATAGGCAGCCTGGCATCGCCCGCCCGGTACGTCGGCGCGATCGGCAGCCGGAGCACCAACGAGGACCGGCGGATCCGCCTCGCCGCGGCCGGCGTCGCCTCAGAGGACATCGCCCGCCTGCATGGTCCGATCGGCCTGAATATCGGCGCCGAGACGCCGGAGGAGATGGCGGTCGCGATCATGGCCGAGATCATCGCGACCCGGCGGGGCCGACCGGGCGGCAGCCTGAAGGCGGCCAGCGGCCGGATCCGGAACGAGACGTGAATCGTGACGATCAGGGCATAGGGACGGTGACGATCACAGGCAGTTCGGTCTGGGGAGTCGTCCTCGCCGCGGGGTCTTCCAGCCGCCTCGGGCAGCCCAAGCAACTCCTGTCGCTCGGCGGTGAGCCGCTCCTGAACCACGTCCTCCGGGCGGCGGCCATGTCGTCACTCGGTGGTACGGTCCTGGTACTGGGCCACGAGGCGACCGCGATCGGCTCGGCGGTCGGTGATTTCGGCCAGCGGACGGTCATCAACTCGTCATATGCCGGGGGCCAGAGTCTGTCCCTGCGGGTCGGGATCTCTGCCCTGCCGACGGAGGCGACCGGTGCGGTCGTCCTGCTCGGCGATCAGCCGCTGGTGACTGCCGGTCTGATCGGCCAGGTCGTCGACCGGTATGTCTCCCTGGGACGGACCGACCGGTTCGTCCAGGCGCGCTATGGCCGGATCACCGCGCCACCGGTCCTCATCGGCCGGGCCTGGTTCGATGCGGTCGGGCACATCACCGGCGACCAGGGGGCCCGGGACCTGATCCGCCTCCACCCCGACCTGACGGAGACGGTGGAGGCCGAGGGAGACCGGCCCTTCGATATCGACACGATGGACGACTACCGGCGATTGCTGGCGGCCGTGGAGAGGACAGGACATGCCGAGAAGACGCCTGGATTACCAGGGACGACGCCGTGATCGTCTGCATCACACGGAGGGGTGGGCCGCCCAAAAACACCCGCGACACTTTATGATTAGGCCAGAGCACGAGATCGGGTTTAGCCCTCGCCAATCGGTCCGCTTTGCGGTCACTCGGGCCTGCGAGTCAGCCGGTCGTCATCGCTGTCGTTGGGTCATGAGCAGAGGGGGAGCGGTCAATGGATAACGGACCTCGCGGGCCGATCATCGGCGGGATCACGGCGATCCTGCTCGGTCTGGCGACCGCGTTCTTCTACTACTACCGCAATGGCAATGACCACTACTTCCTCGACTTCACGACGACCCGGTACATCTTCATCCTGGAACTCAACGCCTTCGAGATCACCCTCGTCGGTCTCGCATTGACTCTGGGGGTCTACTCAGCGATCGGCCTGTTTTCCTACTACCTCGACGGGCCACGCGTCCACATCGGTCGGCAGGGCCCGCAGCTGACCGATGGGACCGCGGCTGCCCTCGGGATCTTCAGCATCCTGACGGCCATCTGCGCCGTGGTCTTTGCCCTCGGCGTCGTCCAGGAGTGGGGTCGGGAGATCGTCGGCGTCTCGATCGGCCTGGGCTTCGTCTTCGCGGCGTTCGTCCTCGGCTTCTTCAAGCAGGGCTTCGTCGGCGAAGAGGGCCGCTTCGACGAGCGTGAGGACGGCATCCCCTGGTAAGCCTCGTTCCCTCTGCCTGACCGCCCGATCCCCTATCCCACACAGGAGCGTCCGTCACATGACTTCATCTCACCGCGATCCCGGCGCGAAGGGGCTCACCAGTCCGGAACTCGGACAGGTCACCCCGCTGACCCCCGAGCAGCAGAAGGCGCTGACGAACCGGCGCCGCTTCCTCCAGATCTCGGTCGGCGGGAGCCTCGCCGCGATCGGCGTCGCGTTCGCCTTCCCGGTCCTTGCCCTCAAGGCCATCACCCAGTTCTCCGACGTGGTCGCCGAGGGTGACCTGATCGGCGACCCGGGCAGCAACACGCCGCTCGATGTCGGGGCGTTTCCCGTGAACACCGGCGTGTACTCGGGGGTCATCGGCAAGTCCAGCCAGGCCAACGAGAACAAGCTCGAGGTGGTCCGGGTCGCCGAAAACGGCACGGCTGAGGACTTCCGGGTCTTCAACCGGATCTGCACGCATCTCGGCTGTAACGTGCAGCCGGAGCTGAACCCGCAGGGTGAGGTCCACTGCCTGTGTCACGGCAGTGTGTTCTCGTCTGAGGAGGGCGCGGTCCTGGCCGGTCCGGCTGCCCGCCCGCTGCCGCAACTCCCGGTCGCGTTCGATGACCAGGGTCGTCTCATCGTCGCTGGCGCGTACAGCAGCGAGGTCTAGAGGGGGAGCGGATCATGTTTCGACGACTCTTTGATCGCGTGGAGGCGGCCGGCAAGGTCGCCGTCAGCGAGTCCACCGGCCACACCACCACCGTCCCCCGGACGGCCAGGCCGCGGACCCCTGCCGGAGCCCACAGCAACGGTCACTCCGGCGAGCTCGCCGATGTCATGGCCGACCTCCGGGGCGAAGCGAGACTGACCGCCCGGCAGCGCCGGGAGAACAAGAACTGGTTCGAGGAACGACTCGGGATCAGCGGTCTCAACAAGCACTATGGTCGCAAGGCGTTCCCGGTTCACAGCACCTACTTCTTCGGTGAGCTGTCGACCTTCGCGTTCCTGATCCTGATCATCACCGGGATCATGCTGGCGTTCGTCTACATCCCCTCGGATACCATCGTCGGCTACGTCCCCAACGGGCAGGTGGATGAGATCGCTCCGCAGGGGTACCAGTACCCGCAGGCCTACGCCAGTGTCCTGGCCATCCAGTCCAACACGGTGCTCGCGCTCGTGCGCAACGTGCACCACTGGGCCTCGCACCTCTTCATCTTCGCCATCCTGCTGCACACCTTCCGGATCTTCTTCCAGGGGACGTACCGCAAGCCCCGCGAGTTGAACTGGGTCATCGGCGTGGTCCTGCTCGTCCTGGCCATCGGGACCGCGTTCTTCGGGTATTCCCTGCCCTTCGACGCCTACTCGATCGCAGCGACCAGCATCGGCGTCAACCTCGCCCGGGCGGTCCCCTTCATCGGGGACTGGGCGGCGGCCCTCGTCTTCGGGAGCGCTTCCTACCCGGCACCCGGCAGTCTCGGACGGATGTACGCGCTTCACATCTTCGTCCTGCCGGCCCTGCTCGCGGCGGCGACCGCCGCGCACCTCGTCATCCTGATCAAGACCAAGCACAGCCAGCCGAGCTACGCCAAGAAGATCGCGGAGCCGGGCAAGGTCCTTGGCGTGCCCCTGTTCCCGCAGCAGGCCGTCCTGGCGATCCAGTTGCTGTTCCTGACCCTCGGCGGCCTGTTCCTGCTGTCGGCGTTCGTCCCGATCCACACCGTCGAGGCCTATGGGCCTCCGGGCAGCACGCTGGCGGAAGTCAAGCCCGAGTGGTACTTCATGTGGGTCTACGGGTTGCTCCGCATCCTGCCATCGTTCAGCATCCTCGGGATCGACAATAACTTCGTCGCCGGTCTGCTCTTTCCGGGTCTCGTCTTCGGGGCACTCGCCCTGGCGCCATTCCTGGACAAGACCAACCGCGGCCGAGGGCTTAGGCGGATCGAGTACATCGAGCCCGCCAGCCAGGCTCCGGTCCGGACGACCATCGGCGTCTTCTCGATCCTCTACGTCTCGATCCTGTTCGTCGCCGCCTACTACGACAACCCGTTCTCCCTGACGCTCGGGCAGACGTGGCTGATCACGCTCGGCATCCCGCTCGTGATCTCGATCGCGACCTATGTCTTCATGAAGGCACGGGAGCCCAAGGGGGCCGACCGCTTCGACCCGCGGGGCTACTACGACGAAGAGGACATGGCCGCAGCCGAGCAGGAGTCGCGCGTCGCCCGTGCGGCCGACTGACGTAGTACCGGCGTGGCGTGACATCGTCAGCTTGCCAACGAGTGGAGGGCGCCAGCATTGGCGCCCTCCACTCGCGTTTTCACCGGTCGTGGGAGAGGCGCAATAGAGAGCCGAAATCTCGTAGGGGTGAAGCGAGCGAGCCTGGTCGCCTCAGCGGTCCTCGTCGCCTCCGGGGACGGTGGGGGCGATGCGAACCCGCCCATCAGCCGTTCTCGTGGATCTTGTTGGCAGCGAGCGACCCGCATCACCGCCGGAGAGCGAGAAGGATGGGCCTGCCCGGGCGCGTCGCAGGCGCGACCGAGGCCCAGGCGATCGCCCCGCGGGGTAATGGCCGCTGCGGCTGCGAAGCACGCACGCTCCGCCCCTGGATTGCGATCATCCGTGGTGATCCCGGTAGCGGTGAACGAGACGGGGCGCCAGCAGCTGCTGGCGCCCCGTCATGTTTGAGAGAATGCCCCGTTGCTGGTCAGGGCTGGCCGACCGGAGCGGTCTAGCCGAACAGACCGTCGTCGGCCATCCGGCGAAGGGTGCGGTCGAAGGCGGCGATCGTCCGCTCAACGTCCTCGTCGCTGTGGGCGACGCTGGTCAGGCCGCCCCCACCGAACAGGTCGACGCCTTCGATCAGCATGCCCTGACCGAGGGTGATCGCCAGGCTGCTCTTGCCTGCCGACTTCGCGCCGGAGAGGTCGATACCCTGCGGCCGGCGGATGTCGTCCTCGGTGCTCGTCGTCTCCACCCCGAGGGCGAGGTGGAAGGTCGAGCTCTCGCCCCAGGCGAAGCCCGGCGCGCCATGGTGGCGCAGGGTCTGGTTCATCCCGACGCGGATCTTCGCGGCGAGGTCGTCGCAGTAGCTCTGGACGTCCGGATCGCTGACCAGGTCGAGGCAGGCGACACCGGCGGCGGCCGACATCGGGTTGGCGTTGTAGGTGCCCGGGTGGCGGACGCGGCGGTTGGTATTCCAGTCGGGGTCGTCCTTGAACGCCAGGAACTGCATGACCTCCAGCCGACCGGCGACGGCGCCGCCCGGCAACCCACCGGCGACGATCTTCGCCAGGGTCGTCAGGTCCGGAGTCACGCCGAACTTCGCCTGCGCGCCGCCCGGGGACCAGCGGAACCCGCTGATCACCTCGTCGAAGATGAGCAGCGTGCCGTTGGCGGCGGTCGCCTCACGGACCTGCCGGAGGAACTCGTCGTCCGGCAAGGGGACCATCGACCAGGAGCCGCCGCTCGGCTCCATGATGACCGCCGCGACGTCGCCCTTCGCCAGCCGCTCGCGCAGCGCGGTCACGTCGGCCGGAAGCACGTCGACCGTATCGAGGACCTGCTCTGGGATACCCGCCACGTGGTCGTCGGTCAGGCTGCGCTCGCCCTTGAGCAGGTAGTCGTTCCAGCCGTGGAAGTGGCCGGCGAACTTGACGATCTGCTTCCGGCCGGTCGCGGCCCGGGCGAGCCGGACGGCGAGCATCGTCGCCTCGGTGCCGGAGCCCGTGAACTTGACCTGCTCGGCGGACGGGATCAGCTTGCGGACGCGGTCGGCCCAGCGGACCTCGCCGTCGTGCCCGGCGCCGAAGTGGGTCCCCTGTGCCAGCTGCTCCCTGATGGCCGTCGAGACCAGCGGGTTGTTGTGCCCGAGAATCAGCGAGCCGTGGCCGATCGCGTAGTCGATCAGCTCGTGGCCATCGACCGACCACTTGTGTGCGCCCTCGGCCCGGTCGACCGTGACCGGGAACGGGCGGAAGTGGCGGCTGTCGTGGGTCACGCCGCCGGGGATCAGGGTCTGAGCCCGCCCGTAGCGCTCCTTCGAGACGGCGAAATGCTCGGTGAACTCGGCGCCGATCGACTGCCGTGTCGCGGTCTGGACCATAGCGGTGATGCCCTCCAGCGAGATCCGTGGTGTCCGGCCGGGAGCCCTGACGACGCTGCGAAACCGACCGGCCGGAGAGATGTGGACTCACCGGACTATAGGTTGCCGGACAGTCACTGTAAAGGCAGTCACGGGTTGGCTTCCGCCCGATTGCGGCATGCCGGTCGTCATGCTACGTTGCCCGTCACTTCGAGTACGTACGCGGTGATTGCCCGTCACCGGACGCCCTCCGATCGTCGTCCCCGTCCTCCACTCAGGGAAGTCCGATGCACCTCTCCATGCTCCCACGCTATCCGCTCCTGGCCGGTCCGACGCCGCTGCAGCGGGCGACGAATCTGGAAGCGTCGCTGGGCTCCCGGTCGCCAAGGATCTACATCAAACGCGACGACCTGACCGGTCTCGCCTTCGGTGGCAACAAGGCACGCAAGCTCGAGTACCTCGTCGCCGACGCGCTCGCCCGCCGCGCCACGGTGCTCGTGACGGAGGGGGCGGTCCAGAGCAATCACGCCCGCCTGACCGCCGCGGCCGCCGCCCGGGCCGGGCTGGAGTGCCTGCTGATCCTCGACGCCCGGAACGGTGAGGCGGTCGAGGGTAACCTCCTGCTCGACCACCTGGTCGGTGCGGAGGTACGGATCGTCCGCGACCAGCTCACCCGCAAGAAGGTCATGGCGACCATCGACGACGAGCTCCGGGCCGACGGGCAGCACCCCTATGTGATCCCGACCGGCGGCAGTACGCCGCTCGGCGCCGCGGGCTACGTCGCCTTCGTGCTGGAGTTGATCAATCAGCTGCAGGAGGTCGGCGAGTCCCCGCGCCGGCTCTATCTCGCCTCCAGCTCGATGGGGACGCAGGCGGGGATCGAGGTCGGCGTCAGGGCCTTCAGCGCTTCGTTCCTCGTGCAGGGGATCGCCGTCTCCGGCACGACCTACGAGCTCGCCCGCCAGACCTCGGAGCTGGCTGAGGCGACCGCGACCTTGCTCCACACCCGGCAGCGGTTCCACTTCGGCGAGATCCTCGTCGAGGACGGGTTCATCGGCCCCGGCTACGGCAAGGCGACGCCCGAGGGTCTGGACGCCATCCGGCTGCTGGCCCGGACCGAGGCGATCTTCCTCGACCCGGCCTACTCGGCCAAGGCGATGGCCGGGCTGCTTCACCACATCCAGACCGGCGAGCTGCGACCCAACGATTCCGTCGTGTTCCTGCACACCGGCGGTGGACCGTCGGTCTTCGCCTGGGGCGAGCGGCTGCTCGCCGAACCGCAGAGCGCCATCGCGCTCGAGCCAGCTGACACCCGCGTTCCCGTGACGCGCTAGACCGGCGATCCCGGGAGGACGACCGCCTATACTTCGGCGGATGCCTCCCGAGAACGACAACCTATTCCCGGCGGAACCCATGGGGCCACGCACGGTCCTTGTCGCGGTCGACGGCGTCGACCGTGGCGTCGGCGACCATGGGCTGCTCGCCTACGGCGTCCCCGACGCGCTGCGAGGTGACCTGCGCGTCGGGTCACTGGTCTGGGTCCCGATTCGACGGAGCTACGCCCGGGGAGTGGTCGTCGAGGCCGACTCAGGGGATGCGACCGGTCCCTACGCCGTGCGCGAGGTACTGGGGGTCGTGCGGCCTCCGCTCACCCTGGACGCCCGCCGGGTCGCCGTCGGGCTCTGGCTGGCACTCGAGACGATCACGTCGCCGTTCGCGGCGATCGAACCCTTCCTGCCGCCCGGCTACGGGAAGGACGCTGTCGCGTCGTATCGGCTCACCGCGTCCAGCGTCGAGAGCCGTGCGCTGACCCCGACCCAGCGCGCCGTGGTCACCGCCCTCCGGGATGGACAGGTCCATACACTCCCCGACCTCCAGCGCCTGACCGGCCGCAAGCTGACGTCCGTCCTCGGCGACCTGCTCCAGGCCGGGACGATCGAGGCACTGCCCGCCCAGCCGACCGACGACGGTTCCAGCCCGACGGATCGTTACGTGAGCCTCGCCATCGATGACGAGCGAGTGGGAGCCGCCGCGTCGCAGCTCCGCTCGGAGCGGCAGCGCTCGCTGCTCGAGGAGATCGCCCGGCGAACCGCCGACCTCGCCGAGGGCGACGATCCGTTCCTGCCCGTCGCGCCCATCCTCAAGGATGGCGGGTGGCCGCTCACGGTGCTCCGGTCACTGGAGGCCGCGCGACTCGTCGATCTCGTCGAACGCCCGAGGCTGCCCGCGGCCTGGAGCGAATCGCGCGTCCGGGACCAGCCACCACCGCTGACCGCCGAGCAGCAGGGCGTCTGGGCGGAGGTCGAGGCCGCCCTGGTCGCCCATGACCCGGTCCCGCGGCTGCTCCGCGGTGTCACGGGTAGCGGCAAGACGGAGATCTACCTGCGCGGGGTGGAGTGGTGTCTGCGCAACGGCCGTGGGGCGATCATCCTCGTCCCGGAGATCACGCTGGCGACCCAGGTCGTCCGGCGCTTTCGGAGCCGGTTCCCCGGCAAGGTCGCGGTCCTGCACTCATCGCTCCCCGCCGGCGAGCGGCTCGCGTCGTGGCGCGGGCTGGCCGAGGGGCGAATCAGCGTCGTCGTCGGCGCTCGCTCGGCCCTGTTCGCGCCGTTGCCGGATGTCGGCCTGATCGTGCTGGACGAGGAGCACGAGTCCGCCTACAAGCAGGACAGCGACCCGCGCTACCACGCCCGTGCCCTGGCCGAGGAGATCGGACAGCGCTACGGGGCCGTCGTCCTGCTCGGATCGGCGACACCGTCGATCGAGACTACCCC
>CADCWK010000398.1 GCA_902806375.1 uncultured Thermomicrobiales bacterium | reverse complement strand
CAACCCAACCTACGACGAGGCGACGCATACGGCGACGTATGACATCGCGGTCCTGGCCAACTGGCAGAACGACCTGGAGCTGGGGTTCCAGCAGGAGCCGCTCGACCTGTCGAACGTGGCGGCGGACTTCGGCGCGACGCACCTGTTCATCGATGGGTGTTCGGGCAGTTACGAGTGCGTCTGGTGGGATTCGCGGCCGATGGGGCAGCCGGACACCCGGGGAACGCTCGCAGATGTGCCTGCAACATTCTGGTGGGACAAGTTCACGTGTGTTCCCGACGGGACCGCCGACACGCGGACACTCGCTGAGGTGGAGGCCTATTGGGCGGCCCGGTGCAATGAGGCGATCCCTGCCTGCGAGGGCCGCTGCGTCCTCTTGTACGGGACCTACACCGCTCGATTTCACTAGGAGGACCGCTGCTCCGTTTGGTACCGAATCTACGAACTCCGCTCGCCACTAAAAGAATCGCGAGTTGGGGGACCTTGATCCCTCTTCCCGCTCTCATCAAGCGTAGGGCGATACCGTCGCGTCTTGACTTGACGAATGGCTCGACTAGGTCGACGTCGGACCGTCCTTGTACCCGAGCCGGCGGGCCGACGCGTCGCCGGGACGATCTGGAGATGACCAGTGCGAGATCCGCGCCATTCAGGACCATCCTCGACATCGGCACCCAGAGGACCCAGCCGGATCCAGGCCGGATTGGATGCGTTGTCGCGGCGCCTCGCCACCCCCAGGGCGGCTACCGTCGTGCCCAGTCCGATCGCGATGGGCGAGGTCGCTCCCGCCTTCGAGGTGGTCGCCCTCGACGGTACGCCCGTCACCCTGCGGTCGCTCCTCGATCCGGTCCGGCCCCTGATGCTGGTCTTCATCAACCCGACCTGTGACTCCTGCAAAGAGTCCCTCCACGATATCAGCGGCTGGCAGCGGATGTACCGCGATCGGCTCGCCATCGTCGTTATCAGTACCGGTGACGTGGAGGCCAACCATGCCCTGACCGCTCTGCATGGCATCGAGCCGGTGCTGCTGCAGCGGGAACGCGAAGTGGTGACAGCCTATGGCCTGCTCATGGCCCCGGGCGCCGTGGTCGTCCAGCCCGATGGCAGGATCGGTCAGGGTCCCGGTTACGGGCCGGACGCCATCCGGAAAATGGTGGGAGACACCCTCGGGATGGCCGTTCCCCCGGGACCGGCTGGCGCGCTCCCGCCGGCCACCCGTGGCGACCAGGCGCCGCGCATCGACCGCCCGGACCTGGATGGCCGGCTCATTGACCTGGACGCCTACCAGGGTGCTCCGGTGCTGCTCGTGTTCTGGGACCCGGGCTGTCCATTCTGCAAGCAGCTATTGCCGCACATCCTTTCGTTCGAGCAGGCGACGACCCGGGTCCGCATGGTCGTGATCTCGGAGGGGGATGTCGCCGCGAATCGCGGGCTGGGGCTCGCCTCACCCGTCGTACGCGACGATCATCGAGAGATCGCCCGGGCCTTCGGAGCGACGGTGACCCCAGCGGCGGTCCTGATCGGCGCAAAGGGGACGGTGGCCTCCGGGGTCGCCCAGGGCGCCCAGGCCGTCCGCGGCTACGTCGATCGCTGTCAAGTCCCGGTCATCACGCCGGTCGATCATCGCTCCGAAGCCTGAGCGCTCAGCCTTCGTCCAGTTCCTGAACCAGCGAGGCCCACGGCCTCGCTCCCATTGACCGGTGGGCGGTACCTACCCGGCGAAATGAGTACTCCGGCACGCGAAGAACCGGGTACTCCACCGATTGCCCTGCCACCTCGCGCTCCCTATCGTGGTCCCACTGACGCATCACGAATCGATCCCGACGACCGAGCTCCGGCCCGGGACGGAACGCTCGTCGTGTCCGGCCCGGGTCCTGGGTCGGCGTAGATCCTGAGGTAGCCATGGTCGCAGAACGTCTCGACACTCCGGGATTCCCATCCGACCAGCGACTCTCTCGCCGCGCGGCTCTCGTCCTGGGTAGCGCCGGCATCGCCCTGGGGGCGCTCGCGGTAGCCGGGCTGCCCGCAGTGGGGCGGGCGGGACAGGCAACGGCCGACCCGGTCGGGCAGGACGTCGCCGGCCTGGTCGACATCGGTGGCCGGTCGCTCTTCATGGAGTCGCGTGGCGCTGGTGGCCCGACCGTCGTGCTCGAAGCCGGCGCGGGAAACAACGGTGAGATCTGGGATACGGTCGCGCTCCCCACGGGTACTGCGGAGACCGCCGTGCTGCCGGGCGTCGCCGCGTTCACCCAGGTCTGCGCCTACGACCGTCCCGGGACGGTCGTCGCCGCCGATCGCCGCAGCCGGAGCGACCCCCTCCCCATGCCCCGCAGCGTGGCGGACATGGTCGACGATCTGCACGCGCTTCTGACGGCCGCGGCGGTGCCCGGTCCCTACGTGCTGGTCGGCCACTCGTTCGGCGGTCTGATCGTTCGCCTCTTCGCCATGCGTTACCCGGACGAGGTCGCCGGGCTGGTCCTCGTCGATGCCGCCCACGAGGACTACTACGCGTCGATGCAATCGATCCTCACCCCGGAGCAGTGGGCGGCATCCCGTGAACGACCGCTGGAGCTCGCGGACTACGGGGCCTT
>CADCWK010000397.1 GCA_902806375.1 uncultured Thermomicrobiales bacterium | reverse complement strand
CTGGACCTCGCGACTTGGGACCGGGTCGTCGCCGTGAACCTGACCGGCGCCTTCCTCTGCACGCGCGAGGCGTTTCGGGTCATGCGCGGGCAGCGACCTCAGGGTGGCCGGATCATCAACAACGGCTCCATCTCGGCCCACGCGCCCCGGCCCCGCTCGATCGCCTACACCGCCACCAAGCACGCGATCACCGGCCTGACGAAGTCGACCGCGCTCGACGGGCGGCCGTTCGACATCGCCTGCGGGCAGATCGACATCGGCAACGCGGCGACCGACATGGGCCACGCCGTGGCGTCCGGCGCCGCGCAACCCGACGGCGACGTCCGGCCCGAGCCACTGATGGACGTCGCCGAGGTCGGACGGGCGGTCCGCTACATGGCCAGCCTCCCGCTCGACGCCAACGTCGCGACGATGACCGTGATGGCGACGAAGATGCCCTTCGTCGGCCGGGGGTAGCGACATGACGAGCGACAGGCCGGCGGCCAGCGCCTGGGATGACGACCGGACGATCATCCGCTACCCGGACCCCGCCATCGAGATCGTCGACGAGCGGTTCCGGAAGATCTTCGTCTGGAACGACATCGTCGAGCGCCTCTGGACCGGTGGCCGCTGGCTGGAGGGCCCGGCCTGGTTCGGCGACCACCGCTCCCTGATCTTCTCGGACATCCCCAACGACCGGCTGCTGCGATGGGACGAGGCCACCGGGGCGGTCACGACCCTGCGCCAGCCGTCGCACCACAGCAACGGCAACACCCGGGACCGGCAGGGCCGGCTCGTGACCTGCGAGCACGGCAGCCGCCGCGTCACCCGGACGGAGCACGACGGCACGATCACCGTGCTGATGGCGTCGTGGGACGGCCGGCCGCTGAATGCGCCGAACGACGTGGCGGTCCACTCCGACGGCTCGGTCTGGTTCACCGACCCGGGCTGGGGGATCGCCGGCCACTTCGAGGGGCACCGAGCACCCGAGGAACTCCCCCGCGCGGTCTATCGCGTCACGGCCGACGTGGACGGCCACCCCGGCGCCGGCACGCCGGTGATCACGGACATGGACCGCCCCAACGGGATCTGCTTCTCCCCGGACGAGTCCCGGCTGTATGTGGTCGACATTGGCCAGATCCGGGTCTACGACCTGGCCGGCACGGCCGCGACCAACGGGAGGGTCCTCGTCGAGACGGGCGGCGCCGGCGGGTTCGACGGTATCCGCACCGACCGCGCGGGCAACGTCTGGGCGGCGGCCAGCGGTGGACCCGGCCGGGACGGCGTCCACTGCTACAGCCCGGACGGCACGTTGCTGGGGCGGATCCACCTGCCGGAGGTCTGCGCCAACCTGTGCTTCGGCGGCGTGAAGAAGAACCGGCTGTTCATGGTCGCCAGCCGGTCGCTCTATAGCGTCCACGTCGAGGCCCAGGGGGCACAGCACCCGTGATGGCGCGCTCCGGATGGCGCCGCGGCGAGGGGTCGCTCCCTCGGGTCGTCGGGCGCCTCATCTGACCCGTCCGGAACCAGGAGTTACCGTGCAACCAGGTGAATCGTGGAGGCGGCTGGAGCGTCGCCTGACCCCTCGTTCCCCGACCGACTGGCGTCGGTACTCCTTCCTGACGGTCGCGTTCGTTGTCGTCTCTCTCGCCATGAGGCTGATCCTCTCGCTCCTCTTCGGCAACGGGTTATCGCTCTCGGGCGCTCAGTCCGTCGCGAACTTCGCGTACTTCTTCGTCGGGGCGCTCTGGTGGCGATCGTACTTCCAGGAGGTCCGGGAGCACGGCAACAGCCGAGAGGACGATCAACGCCTGCGCCGGCTGCTCGTCCGTGGAGCAGCTGTCTGGGTCGTGCTGGCCTACGTCCTCCTGTTCGCCCTGCTTACCTGGTACGCGGCAGATGAGCCGAGCGGGTCCAGCGACGATGCCGACGCTAGCGGTCCGCTGCTCCTCATTGTCTTCCTCCTGCCGCTCGGTCAGGCCATCTTCACGGCATTCCTCGGTCGGATGTCACTCGTCGTCCGGCCGCCACACCGGTAGCCACGCCTGTCACGTCCGGGATGGGACAGAGCGCCGCGATACCCCGTCGTGATCCGGAACCTCAATCTGCGTCTCCCCTCCCGCCGCGTCACTAGCGATTACGGCTGCCCACATCAGTCGATACCCTCTTCATGCCGGGACTACCGAGACCGACGGCAGCAACGCCGCTATCTTTGCCGGCGACCGCAACACTGACCTCACCGCCGGTCCTGGCTGGCGACACACAGGTGAGGGGGCCGGGCTGGCGACGCACCAACCCGACCCCCTCACCTGTGTCTGACGTTGGCAGCGGGACGGCTTAGCGAGACGCGGACGGGCGGCGGGTGACGATCACCGTCGCGGCGGCCAGCGCCACGGCGACGAGCGCAGCCAGGGCGAGGCCGACCGCGCCGCCGTCATCGCCGGTGCCGGTACCGGTGCTCGGCAGCGTGCCCACCGGGCCGGCCGAGGCACCCGGGCGGACCGACGGGGTCACGCTGGCCGCGGCGCTCGGGGCCACCGACGGGACGGACGCGGACGCGGACGCGGACGGCACGGCCGACTCGCCCAGGAGATCGAACGGGATGATGTACC
>CADCWK010000396.1 GCA_902806375.1 uncultured Thermomicrobiales bacterium | reverse complement strand
CGGAGTTCGATCCCGTCGCGCTCCCGGATCGTCGTCTGAGCGTGGGCGATCAGCGCGCGGACATCGGCGGCCGTGGCGTCGCCTGTATTGACGATCCAGTTGGCGTGCTTGGGCGAGAAGTGGGCGCCGCCGATCCGGAACCCTTTCAGGCCGGCCGCCTCGAGCAGGCGTCCGGCGTGGTCACCCGGCGGGTTTGCGAAGACCGAGCCGGCGCAGGCACCGGTCGGCTGGGTCTCCCGTCGGAAGCGGGCGTGGTCGTCGGCCAGGGCGACGAGGGTGGCGGGGTCGCCCTTCGGCAGGAGGAACGTCGCGGCCAGCACGACCTCCGGCCGGGGCCGGCCCGCCGCCTTGATCCGGGTGTGGCGGTAACTCGCCTCCATCCAGGCCGCCGGCTCCTCGCGGACGGTGCCGTCCTCACCGAGCAGCGTCACGGATTCCAGGTGGTCCTTGAGCTCGGTCCCGTGGGCACCCGCGTTGTTCACGGTCGCGCCGCCGATCGTGCCGGGCAACCCGACGCCCCAGTCCAGCCCGGCCCAGCCGCGCTCCGCCGCGTAGCGCCCGGTCCACGACAACGGCGCCTGCGCGCCGACGCGCAGCCGGACGCGGTCGCCCAAATCCTCGACCGCGACCAGCCCCTCGGCCCGCTCACCGGGCGTCCGGGCGAGCACGACCAGCCCGCGGATCCCCTCGTCCGGGACGAGCAGGTTGCTGCCACCGCCGAACACCGTCACCGGCAGCCCCTGTCCGCGTCCCCATCGGACGGCCGCGAGGACCTGATCGTCGTTGGCGGCCCGGATCAGGGCGTCGGCCGGGCCGCCGATACGCCATGTGGTGTAGAGGCTCATCGGCGCGTCGCGCTGGATCTTCAGCCCGTCGCTCCCCGGCACCATCTCGGTGGCCGCTCGGCCACCGCGACCGGCCGCTCGTCGCGGAGCGGCGACCGGCCCCTCCAGGGCCGCCGGCTCGGCCGTCCTGCCTCCGCCCGGTACGGCGTCGACCGCCCCCCGGAGTCGCTCCAGGACCAGCGGCCCGAGGGCCGTCACGGTGCCGGCGCCGACCGTCAGGAGCACGTCTCCCGGGCGGAGCCGTCCAGCGAGGCGGTCCGCCGCCTCGTCGATCGTCCCGCCCGCGACGGCGCCCGGGATGCGGTCCACGAGATCCTCGGCACTGACGCCGAGCGTGTCGGTCTCCCGGGCGGCGTAGATGTCGAGGACCATGGCGAGGTCGGCAGAGGTGAGCGACGTCGCGAAGTCGGACAGCAGCGCATGCGTCCGGGAGTAGGTGTGCGGCTGGAAGGCGACGACGACCCGGCGGTCACCGAACCGGGAGCGGGCGGCGGCGATCGTCGCCGCGACCTCCTTCGGGTGATGGGCGTAGTCGTCGATTACCGTCACCCCGCCGGCGTCACCCTTGTGGTCGAAACGGCGCCCTATCCCGGCGTACGCGCCGAGCGCGGCGGCGGCGGCGGCCGGGTCGTGGCCGAGCGCGACGAGGACGGCCAGCGCGGCCAGCGCGTTGCGGGCGTTGTGCGTGCCGGGCACCTGCAGGGTCAGCGCGTACCGCTCACCGTCCGGCGCCTGGGCCAGCCAGCCAGCGTCGCCGGGCACGAGCCGCCAGTCGCACCCATCCGTCTCGCCGAAGGTGAGGACGGTGATCACCGACCGGTCGGCGGCGGCGGTCACCCGTCGGGCGCCATCGTCGTCACCCGCGATGACCAGGGTCCCGCCGGGCCGGATCTGACCGATGAAGTCGATGAAGGCCCGGTCGTAGGCGGACTGGTCGGGAAACAGGTCGGGGTGGTCGTAGTCGAGGTTGGTGACGATCGCCAGGTCCGGGTGGAGCTGGAGGAAGGAGTAGTCGTACTCGTCGGCCTCGACGACCATCTCCTCGCCCCCACCGGCGGCGGCGTTCGTGCCGGTTGTCCCGATCACCGCCCCGACCGCGTAGGACGGGTCGGCCCCGAGTGCGATAAGGGCCGTGACGAGCATCCCGCTGGTCGTCGACTTGCCGTGCGAGCCGGCGACGGCCACCCCCCGGCGGGCGTCGCAGAGCATCCCGAGCAGCCTCGCCCGCTTGATGACCGGGACGCCCCGCCGCTCGGCCGCCTCGACCTCGGCGTTGGCGCCACGAATCGCGGCCGTGATGACGACGAGATCGGCCGCGGTCGCCAGCGCCACATCGGCGTGGCCGATCGAGACGGCGATCCCCTCGGCGACCAGTGCCGCGGTGACGTCCGACGCCGTCGAGTCCGAGCCGCTGACCCGGTACCCCCAGCGATGGAGCAGGCGCGCCAGCCCACTCATGCCGATCCCGCCGACGCCGACGAAGTGGACCGCGCTGCCGGCCGGCGGGAGCCCGACAGGGGCGGTGGTCAGGGTTGACGTACTGATGGGGTCGGTCATGGACAGGGAACCTCCGGGACGGACGGCGGGGATTGGTCAGGCATCCACGGTGGGGTCAGGCGCGCCGAGTTCGCAGATCTCATGGACGCGGGTTACGGCCGCCCGGAACTGCTCGCCGCGGTCGAACTCGTCCCGGAACAGGCCGAATGAGGCGCAACCGGGCGACAGCAGCACGACATCTCCCGGCATGGACGCGCGGTGGGCGGCCAGCGCGGCCGCGAGGATCGACCGGTACGGGCCATGGGGTCGACCGCCGTTCGCGACGATCGCCGCGGTCAGCGCCGCCGTCGCCGAGCCGTCCAGCAGGTGGATCGACCGGGCATCGCGGGCAACGGTCGCCGCCAGTTCCCCGAGGTCGAGTGCCTTGTCGGCCCCGCCTCCGATCCATTGGACCCGCTGGCCAGCGAACGCGCTCAGCGCCGCGATCGCCGCCGCCGGGGCGGTCGCGGTCGTGTCGTTGATGTAGGTCACCCCGGCGATCTCGCCGACCCGCTCCATCCGGTGGGGGACACCGTCGAAATCGGCGAGCCCGTGCCGGATCCCCTCCTCCCGGACGCCGAGCGTGCGGGCGACGGCCATCGCCGCCAGCGCGTTGCGGGCGCCGTGGTCGCCCGCGAGCGCCAGACCGGCCGGCCGATCGACGCGGATCTCCCTAGCCGCGTCCCGGACCACGAGCTGGTCGTCGACCAGCCACCCGCCGTCGCCCCCGGCGTCGGCCAGCCCAAAGGGGACGACCCGGCCGCTGGTCCGACTGGCTCCGTCCCAGACCAGCGGGTCGTCCCGGTTGAGGACCGCGACGTCGGCGGCCGTCTGCGCCGCCAGCAGCCCGAGCTTGGTCGCGGCGTAGTCGGCAAAGCCGTCGTACGTATTGAGGTGGTCCTCGCTGATATTGGTGATGACCGCGACGTGCGGCGCGAGGTGATGTTCGATCAGCGACTCGATCTGCCAGGACGACAGCTCGACGACGACCGGCGCGTTCGGCGTGAGCTGATCCAGCCGGGCGAGAGCAGAGATCCCCATGTTCCCCGCCAGGACGGTCTCCGGGAACTCGTCCCGGAGCAGCCGGGCGATCAGGGTCGAGGTGGTGGTCTTGCCCTTGGTCCCTGTCACGCCGACGATCGGCGCCCGGCAGGCGCGGAAGAACAGGCTCATCTCCATCTCGACCGGGACGCCCTCGCTCCGGGCCAGTTGGAGCAGTGCGGCCCGCCGCGGGATGGCCGGGTTGCGGACGACCATGTCGGTTCCGGCCGCCGTGAAGTCGGTCTCATCGTGGCGACCCAGTACCAGCCGGACTGGCAGACCCTCGAGGTCGGCGAGGGCCGGTCCGAGCTGGTCGGCGGTTTTCATGTCGGTCGCCGTCACGGTCGCACCCTGCCCCATCAGCCAGCGGATCACCCCGGTGCCGCCGCCGCGGGTCCCGATCCCCATGACGGTCACCCGGCGCCCGGCGAGGTCGGGTGCCCCCGGGGTCGTGGTTGCCTGGTCGATACGCGCTGGGTCGGTCATCGGTGGCCTCTCGGGGACGAGGTGATTCGGGAAACGGGGTTCTGCTTACAGGAGGGCCAGCGCCACCCCGAGCAGGCCGCAGATCATGCCGACCATCCAGAACCGCATGGCGACCTGGGTCTCGGACCAGCCGATCACCTCGAAGTGGTGGTGCAGGGGAGTCATCTTGAACAACCGCCGGCCCTTGGTCAGCTTGAAGTAGCCCACCTGGAGGATCACTGAGACGGCCTCGCAGACGAAGACGAAACCAACGATCGGGAGCAGCAGCCACTGTCCGGTCATGAACGCGGCCGTCGCTAGCGCCGCGCCGAGGGCTAGCGAGCCGACGTCGCCCATGAAGACCTGGGCCGGAAAGGCGTTGAACCAGAGGAAGCCCATCAGCGCTCCCACGATGGTAAAGCAGAAGGCGACCACCCCGACCTGGCCCTGGACGAAGGCGATGATGCCGTAGGAACAGAACGCGACGGCGGCCGTTCCCGCCGCCAGCGTGTCGAGGCCGTCGGTGAGATTGACGGCGTTGGCGAAGCCGATGATCGCGACCATCGCGATCGGGACGTACAGCCAACCGATGTCGAACTGTCCGAGGAACGGCACATAGATGTCTTGCAGCCCGAGGCCGTAGGGGTCCGGCAGATGGAGGATCAGCGCGGCGACCAGCCCGAACACGACCAGCCAGACCATCTTGATTCGGGCGGTCATCCCGCCTTTGGCGGAACCGATGAAGCTCTGCCGGTCGTCGAGGGCGCCGAGGATCGCGGCGGCAACGAGCACGCCTATCAGGAGCAGCATCGACAGTCGGCCATAGACGTTGAACAGCCCGGTCAGGATCACGATCGGGACGAGGAAGATGACCCCACCCATCGTCGGCGTGCCGGTCTTGACGAGGTGCGTCGTCGGCCCGTCGGCCCGGACCTGCTTGCCGAACTTCCGCTGCCGCAGGTAATTCAGGATCGGCCGACCCATCAGGAGGGTCAGCACGAAAGCGAGCCCGGACAGACCGAGTGAAGCGGCCATGTTGTTGCCGGCATCGGTCGGGAGCAGGCTGGCCTGCGCCAAGTTGGGTACAGGGGGGAACCCGCTCAGCGCGCCCGGGAAGAGGTCGATCGTCACGGGCGTGGCTCCGGGTCGCGATCGTTTCCGGGCGTCGGATGGGTGATCGCGCTGACGATCGTTTCCATCATCAGTCCCCGTGAACCCTTGAGCAGCACGATGTCTCCCTCCCCGAGCTCCGTCTGGAGGAAGGTGACCAGGGCCTGGCGCTCGCTCTCCGCGAACGACCGGACCGCGGTCCTTGGTCCACCCTGGGTCATGGCGACGGAGGTCACCTCCTCGGCGATGATCCGGGCGAGGTCGCCAAACGTCACGACGAGATCGGCGACCTCGACGGCGCGCCGGCCGACGACCCGGTGCTCCTCCTCGGTGAGTTCCCCGAGCTCCCGCATGTCTCCCAGCACGGCGATGGTCCGCGTCGCCCGCAGCTCGGAGAGCAGACCGAGCGCCGAGAGGACTGACGGCGGCGAGGCGTTGTACGTATCGTCGATCACCTGGGAGCCGTTGGGTCCAGCCATGATGAGCAGCCTGACCTGGACGTCCTGGTTGTCGAAACCGGGCAGCATCTCGGAGATGTGCAGGCCAAGACCATGTCCGACCGCGAACGCGGCCAACGCCAGCTGCACCGCGTGCCCACCGATCAGCGGGACCTTGATCTGGTAGCGGTCGCCGTCGAGATGGAGCCGGAACCGGATGCCCTTGAGGCCGTCGGACTCTACCCCGTCGGCCCAGACGTCGTTCTCCGGACCGAGACCGTAGGTGATGACGCGGGCCGACGTCTCGCTCGCCATCGCCCGGACTCTCGGGTCGTCACCGTTCAGGACAGCGATACCGTCCTGGCCGAGGGCGCGGACGAGTTCGGCCTTGGTCTGGGCGATCGCCTCGATCGTCCCCATCCGTTCGAGATGAACCGGGTAGACGTTGGTGACCACGGCGACGCGGGGGCGGGCAATGTCGGCCAGCAGCGTCAGCTCACCGTGAGCGTAGGCACCACCCATCTCCAGGACGGCAACCTGCTCCCGCCGGTCGACCTCGAGGAGGGACAGCGGCAGCCCGATCTCGTTGTTGAGATTCCCGGGACTCCGGTAGGTCCGGAAGCGACCACTGAGGACGGCCGCGACGACCTCCTTGGTACTGGTCTTGCCGACGCTGCCGGTGATCCCGACCACCGTCAGCCCATCGCCACGGGCGAGGCGGACCGTCCTCGCGAGGCGCTGGAGCGCCGTGATGGTGTCATCGACGACCAGCAGCGGGAAGCGGTCGGGCCGCCCATTCGCGTCCGCCCAGTCCCGGGCGACGATCGCGGCGACGGCGCCCTGCTCCCGCGCCGCGTCGACGAACGCGTGCCCGTCGAACTGCTCGCCCCGGATCGCGATGAAGACGTCGCCGTCACTGACCGACCGCGAGTCCCGCTCGATCGTCGTCACCCGCCGGTCGGGCAGCAACTCGCCACGCAAGTCCGCTCCCAACCCGGCGACGAGCGCCTTCACCGTCATGGGGTTCACCGCGTGTCTCCCGCCGTCATCACTCTGATCGCCTCGCTGGTCCTGCCACGTGTCGCCTGGTGGTCGGCCGGCCGCCCTTCCACATCGAGCCGCTCGGCGATCCGGAGGATCGCGCTGCGGCTGCGGGGGTTGGCGGCGACCTCGTCGGCCGGGGCCTTGATGGCGCCTCCGACCTTCCGGAGCGACGGGACTGTACCGCACGTGCAGACCGGCTGATGCGGCGGACAGACACAGGTGGCCGCCGAATCGGCGATGAAGCGCTTCACGATGCGGTCCTCGAGCGAGTGAAAGCTGATCACGGCCAGCCGCCCGCCAGGCCGGAGCAGGCGCCGCGCCGCCAGCAGTCCCTCCGTCAGCGCATCCAGTTCGCCGTTGACCGCGATCCGGAGCGCCTGGAACGTCTTCGTGGCCGGGTGCGTCTCCCCACGCCGCCCACCCGCCGCTCGCTGGACGACAGCCGCGAGGTCGGCCGTCGTCGTGAACGGTGCCTCGGCCCGGCGGGCGACGATCGCCCCGGCGATGCGGCGGGAGCGGTGCTCCTCCCCGAAGCGGTAGATCACGTCGGCCAGCCCGGTCGCGTCCAGCGAGTTGACGAGGTCGGCCGCCGACACACCCTGGGTAGGGTCGAAGCGCATGTCGAGCGGGCCGTCGAGCCGGAACGCGAACCCGCGCTCCGCCCCATCGAGCTGGAACGACGACAGGCCGAGATCGAGGAGGACTCCGTCGACGGCATCGATCCCGTGCCCGGCGAGCAGGCCGTCCATCTCGCGGAAGTTGCCATGGACCACCGTGAGCCGATCGCCCGCGCCCGGCGTCGCTGCCTCGAGCTCCGCCCGGATCGCCGACCCGCGCGCGACGGCGGCGGGATCGGCATCGATAGCGATCACGTGGCCGTCGGGGACCGAGGCCGCGAGCAGGGCGCGGGAGTGCCCGCCCCCACCGAAAGTGCCATCGACGTAGCGACCGCCCGACCGCGGAAGCAGGCCGGCAATCGACTCGTCCAGGAGGACGGAGACATGACCGCCTTGGGCGACGCGGACGGCGCGACCCCAGCCGGGCGAACCGGTTGGGCGATCCGGTTCAGCGGCGGGATGGGCAGGGTCCGGGTGGGTCTCTCGTGACATGGCGGCAAGCATAGCGGACCGCTGTCGCCCGAGTCGTTCCTGAAGCCGGACAGACTTCAGTAGACCGTTGACCTGTTGGCACGCCTCTTGAATGTACGTACACGTCGCGAACGATCCGGCCGCTGAGGGGCTTGCCAGATTGGCACTGCGAACGTACGATCTAATCACCCCGAAAACCGCTTGCATACGAACAAGTGTTCTGGTAGAATCCAGACATCGCCACCGAGCGGTGCCAAGCGGCACAAATGGCCCGGTCAGACCTCACAGCAGGTCACTCGACCGGCCCTAGCAGGGAGTCACAGATGTTCCTTGGTTGGTATGACGCGGACAAGAAGTACCCGACCGCCCGCAAGCTGACCGACGCCGTCGGCCGCTTCCAGGACAAGTTCGGCGTCGCTCCCCTGACCTGCCTGGTCAGCGTCGAGGATGCCGCCCTGCTGCTCGCCGACCCGGCCGTCAGCAAGCTCAAGCTGACTGTCGTCGGTGCCGCCTACGTCCCCCGTCACACCTTCTACGTCGGCGACGAGGACGTGGTCGTCGATGAGGTGGTCAGCGAGCCGGCCAGCATCGCGGTCGCCGCCTAGGCAGACCGTCGGTGGCGGGGCCGCGGGGACGGAGAGGCACCGACGCCTCCCGTTCCCGGGCTGGGCCGGCCTCATCCGGGTGCTGACGGCGCCGGCACGCGCTGACTCCGACCGTCCCCGACGGTCTCTCCACTGGGCTCGGCTTACGATGGGGATTCGATCGAGACCAGCGGCGAGCCCACCCGGACTGCGTCTCCGGCGACCACGTGGACCGCGCTGACGCGGCCTCCAGTCGTCAGGGTGATCTCGTTCTCCATCTTCATCGCTGAGACGACCACCGCGACCTCACCCGCCGTGACGTCCTGACCGATCGCCACCGCGACGCGGACGACCGTCCCCTGGATGGTACTCAGCAGGTCTGGACCACCCGCGGCCGGAGCGCCCACGGATGAGCGCCGCTTCGGTCGCGAGCCATTCCTTGCCGCACGCCCATCCGTGGCCACGGCGCCGACCGCGAAACCGACCGGCCACCCCCGGACGGCGACCGTCAGACGACGGCCGTCGACCTCGACGAGGACGGTCTCGACGCCGTCACTCCCGCTCGAGGATCCCGCGGCATCCAGCTCCACTGTCCCGGCCGGGGAGGTGACCAGCAGGTCCGGGTGCTCGGGCAGGTAGGCCGTGGTCGCGCTCCCCGCCCGGAAGTCGGCATCGGCCATGATCCGGCGGTGGAGCGGGATCGTCGTCGTGACGCCGGAGACCGTGAACTCCGCGAGCGCGCCGGCCATCCGTGCGATGGCCTCGTCGCGGTCTCGCCCCCACACGACAAGCTTGGCGATCAGCGAGTCGTAGTCGGGCAGGATCTCCATCCCTGGCTCGGCCGCGGAATCGACCCGGACCGAGAATCCGCCCGGCTCGACGTACTGGCCGATCGTCCCCGGCGTCGGGGCAAATTGCCGGGACGGGTCCTCGGCGTTGATCCGGCACTCGATCGCGTGCCCCCTCAAGGCGACCTCGTCCGCCGCGAACGACAGCGGCTGGCCCATCGCGACGAGCAGCTGCTCGCGGACGAGGTCGATCCCGGTGACCAGCTCCGTGACCGGGTGCTCGACCTGGATCCGGGTGTTCATCTCCAGGAATGAGAAGCGGCCCTCGTCGTCCAGGAGGAACTCGACCGTCCCCGCCCCGACGTAGCCGGTCTGGCGGGCGAGCGCCACCGCCGCCTCGCCCATGGCAGCGCGGAGATCGGGGCCGACCGCCGGTGAGGGTGACTCCTCGACCAGCTTCTGGTGGCGCCGCTGGATCGAACAGTCCCGCTCGCCCAGGCTAACGACGTTGCCGTGCGTGTCCGCGAAAACCTGAATCTCGACGTGCCGTGGCCGCGCGACGTAGCGCTCCAGATAGACGGCTGGGTCGTTGAAGAACCGTGCAGCTTCGGCGGAACTCTCCTCCCAGGCCGACGCGACGTCGCCGGGACCCGGGGCGACGCGGAACCCGCGCCCGCCGCCGCCGCCGGACGCCTTGACGGCGACCGGGTACCCATTGGCGTCGGCCCAGGCGCGGGCCTCGTCGGCCGAGGCCACCGGGCCGTCCGTCCCTGCGACGATCGGCACTCCGGCCGCGGCGGCGATCCGGCGCGCCTCGACCTTGTCGCCCATCGCCGCGATCACGGTCGCCGGAGGACCGACGAACGTCAGCCCGGCACCGACGCAGGCGGCGGCGAAGGCCGCATTCTCGGAGAGGAAGCCGTAGCCGGGATGCACGGCGTCCGCACCACTCTTCCGGGCGATCGCGATGATCGCGTCCACGTCGAGGTACGAGACCACCGGGCCTCCGGGGATCGGGTCGGGCAATCGCCAGGCGTCCGTAGCCATCCGGACGTGCCGGGCCCGCTCCTCACCCGGGCCATAGACCGCGACCGTCTCGATCCCCAGGTCGCGGGCAGCCCGGATCACCCGGACCGCGATCTCTGCCCGGTTCGCCACCAGCAACCGTGTGACCTTGGCGCGCGCCATCCCCTGCTCCTGTCCTTATCTGTCGGCGATGGCCCGGCTGGGTCGCTCGACCGGTTCCGGCTAGGCCGACTTCCCGCCAACGGGTATCATGGCGATCGTCGACCGCTGATCAGGCATCATAGACCGCGAGGCGGAGCCGGTTGCGGCTCCGCACCTCCATGCCCGGCGTCCCGGGGCTGCCTGGCACTGACCAACCGCCCACCCGATCCCTGCACGATCTCCGGTCCCCGTCCACGTTCGCGACCAGACCAGTCAGAGGCCTCCGCATGAGCATCCACCGTCGGCCCGGACAGACCCGACGCCGTGTCCGCCCATCCCGGCCGGCCCGACGTCGCGACCATTCGGCTGGTCGCCTGAGTGGGAATCTCCTCGCGACGGACCAGCTGGCCATTCCTGGCTCGCGCCTGAACGGCGGCAACGGCACCCGTGCGGCCGACCGGCCAGCGATGGCTCTCTCCGCCCCCACGACGGGGATCATCGGCCTGTTCGAGCGGCACTGGCCGGTCATGATGGTCGTGCTGGCCTTCGTCGCGTCCTGGACGATCATCCCGGTCTTCACGGCGGCCCCGGTCGGCGACGACTGGGTCTACTCCCTGTCCGTCGAGTACCTGCTCGAGGAGGGCCGGCTGGAGATCCTCGATCTCTCGGTCACCACCCTGGTGTTCCAGGTCCTCTGGGGCAGCCTGTTCGGGCTCATCTTCGGCGACACCTTCGGCGCCCACCGGTTCTCGACCGTCGTCCTGTTCCTGCTGAGCGGGATCGCCTTCTACTCGCTGCTCCGGACGCTGGGCGTGACCTACGGCCGCAGCGCCCTCGGTGCCGCCGTCTACCTCTTCAACCCGCTCAGCTTCGTCATGGCCTTCTCGTTCATGACCGACCCGGTCTACCTCGCGACGATGGTGATCTCGGTCGCCCTCTACGCCGCCGGGTTGCGCAGCGACCAGCGGAACCGCAGGCTGGTCCTCTGGGGGGCGTTCTTCGCCGGCTGCGCCTTCCTCGTCCGGCAGCAGGGCGCCCTGATCCCGTTCGGCATCGTGGCGTACCTGGTCCTGACCCGGCAGCTGTGGTTCGACCGGCGGAGCCTGGTCCGATTGCTCGAGGTCGTGGCGATCCCGGCCCTGATGCTGGTCCTCTACTACCTGTGGCTGATCTTCATCCACGGTGTCCCGGAGCAGCAGGACCAGTTCCTCGACCGGGCGCTCGGCGCCGGGATCGGGGGGACGTGGCTGCTGCTCCGCCGGATGACCTACTTCGAGACGGTCATGGCCGGGCTGTTCGTCCTCCCGGTCGTCCTCGCTGCCCTGCCCGGCCTCATCGGTCTCGTCCGGCGCCGCCTGCTGCTGCGCGGAGAGGGGCTCAGCCGCCGGGTCGCGGCCCTGCGCCTCGCGGCCATCGCCGGGTGGCTGGTCATCGTCGTCTTCGGCGCCGTCGTGACCATCGGCGACGACTACCTGATGCCCTACGTCTCCCAGTTCGTCGGGACCAGTGGTCTCGGTCCGAACGACCTGTTCGGTGGTCGCCCCGAACTCCTCGATCCCGCCTCCATGGCGGACGCCCGGCTCCTGCTGACCTGGCTGTGCGTCGGCTCGGCCATCGTCTTCGGCATCGCGACCATCGGCCGGATCGGCAGCCCGGCGTCGCCAACACGCGGGGTCGCCGCGATGCTCACGATCGTCGGGCTGGGGCAGGTCGCCGGCGTGATGCCGCCGTCGTTCCACTTCGCCAACTGGATCATCTCGGTCGACCGCTACCTGCTGCCGCTGCTGCCCTTCGCGATCGCCCTCCTGCTCTGGGCGCTGCGCGACATCCGCCTGGCCCTGCCGATCGGCTGGCTGGCGCTGGCGCTGTTCGCCGCGTTCTCCGTCGTCGGGACGCGTGACTTCCTCGTCTTCCAGAAGGCCACCTGGGATTACGCCCGCTATGTCAACTATGACCTCGGCGTGCCGCTGACGAAGCTCAACGGCGGCTCGTCGTGGGATGGCTACTACCTGCACGAGTACGGCGAACAGAACGACATCCCCCAGCAGACGGTCGGCGGGACCTGGTGGAACAACCTCTTCGCCACGGCGACCGACTCCACCTACGTGATCTCCGGCTCGCCCAACGCTCCCAGCGACGGCACCTATGTCCAGATCGACCATCGCGAGTACTCGTCCTGGCTCCAGTCCGAGCCGGTCTACCTGTACGTGATGCAGCGCCAGCTGGTCCCGCCCGGCCAGCCGCCAGCCGGCCCGATCCCGCCCGAGGCGCCACCGCCACCCATCTACGCCCACCCGATCGAGTAACCGGGGTCGGGGTCCGGCTCCAGCCCATCGACCGACGCTGACGACCCGGACGGGCGCACGGCGACACGCGACCCGTGGTCGATCCGTGTACCATACGCCCGCCTGACAGGACCTCCACCTGGGGATGAATCGATCGGCGCGCGGCGGAGCAGGAGCAGCTGCACGATGTGGAACGGCAAGACAGTCTCCGTGATCCTGATGACCTACCAGGAGAAGAACTCGATCAAGGCCGTGATCGAGGGCTTCGAGGCGACCGGCGTCGTCGACGAGATCCTGGTGATCAACAACAACGCGGAGCCCGGCACCTGGGAGGAGGTCGAGCAGACGACCGCCCGGCAGGTGCTGGAGACGCGGCAGGGCTATGGCTGGGCCACCCGCCGCGGGCTGGAGGAGGCGACCGGCGACCTGATGGTCCTGGTCGAGCCGGACGGCACCTTCCTGCCGCGTGACGTCGTCAAGCTCCTCGTCTACAGCGACGACTGCGACGCCGTCTTCGGCACCCGGACGACGCGTGAGCTGATCTGGCGCGGCGCCAACATGGGCTTCGCGCTGAAGTGGGGCAACTGGGGCGTCGCCAAGATCGTCGAGGTGCTGTTCAACACCAGCCACCTCAGCGACGTCGGCTGCACCTACCGGCTGATCACCCGCGAGACCCTCGAGAACATCCGGGACGGGTTCACGGTCGGCGGCAGCCACTTCGGCCCCGAGCTCATGCTGCTCACGATCAACTCCGGGGCCCGGGTCGTCGAGGTCCCGATCAACTACCTGCCCCGGGTCGGTGTCAGCGCCGTGACCGGCGACATGGCCAAGGCCGTCCGGCTCGGGATCGAGATGACCTCGTTCATCCTGAAGTTCCGGTTCGCGACGCTCGGCCGGTCCCGGAAGCCGAACTTCCACCGGCCCCTCCCCGACGGCCCGGTCCACAAGCCGTCCTACCGGGTCGCGGTCGAGGACACCCCGATGACCCAGACCCGCCGTGAGACGGCAGTGACGACCGCCGCCGTGCAGACCCCCAGCGTCATCGGCAAGGGAGACATCGCGTGAGCGAGACCGTGACCACCGGAGCATCGCCGCGCCAGGATCCCTTCGCCGCGCAGACGAACTTCGACCTCGTCGCGGACGCCTACGACGAGAGCATCCCGCTCCATGTCCACGACCACTACCTCGCCAAGCGGGTCGCCTTCATCAAGGCGCACACGACGCCCGGCCCGACACTCGATGTCGGTTGCGGGACCGGCCGGTTCACCGAGCGGGTCCGGGACGCGGGGTATGACGTCACGGGCACCGACTACTCCCAGGGCATGCTCGACGTGATGGCGCGGCTCCGTCCCGGCATCCCGGGTGTCCAGGCGTCGGGGACCGACCTCCCGTTCCCGGACGACACGTTCACGCTGACCTACTGCATCGCGGTGATGCACCATATCGCCGACAAGGATGCCGTCCACCAGACGCTGACGGAGATGGTCCGGGTGACCCGGCCCGGCGGGCGGATCCTGATCTGGGACCACAACCCGCGCAACCCGTACTGGCCGATCCTGATGAAGCGCGTCCCGCAGGACACCGGCGCGGAGCGGCTGATCCCCGAACACGAGGTGCTCGACGGGCTAACCGACGGCGGCGCCCGGATCGCGATGAGCAAGCCCCTCGGGTTCGTGCCCGACTTCCTGCCGAAGCCGCTGCTGCCACTCGGCCGGCTCGCCGAGGGGATCGTCGAGAACGTCCCCGGGTTGAACCGGCTCTGTGCCCACAACGTCGTGCTGGCCGTCAAGAACTAGCGACTCGCCCCGTCGTCTGGCTTTCAGACCAATAGGCCGGGCTCACCGATGAGCCCGGCCTACTCGTTGTCCTTCCACGGTGGGCGTCTGGTAAGGTCCGTTGGTCTTGGCGCACAGGTCAGCTTCGGCCGGTGCATCGTCGAATCCCGAGGAGACCGCCACGTGGTCACTGCTTCACCGACCCTGCACGACGCGATCGACGAGATCCTGCCCGGCCTGGTCGCCGACCGGCGTCACCTCCACGAGCACCCTGAGCTCGGCATGCAGGAGGTCGAGACCGCGAAGTTCGTCGCCGCCCGCCTCGCGCAGCTCGGCGTCGAGGACATCCGGACCGGCGTCGCCAACACCGGCGTCACCGGGCTGATCCGGGGCACGGGGTCCGGTCCCGGCGGCGCGAAGGTCCTGCTCGTCCGGGCCGACATGGACGCCCTCCCGATCGAGGAGGAGAACGACGTCGAATACCGCAGCCAGACGCCAGGCATCATGCACGCCTGCGGGCACGACGGCCACACCGCCATGCTGCTGGCGACGGCCCGGCTGCTGACGGGACGGCGGGACGAGTTCGCCGGGACGGTCAAGCTGGTCTTCCAGCCGTCCGAGGAGATGCCGCCGGGCGGCGCGAGACCGATGATCGACGCCGGCGTGCTGGAGGACCCACGCGTCGACGCCGCCCTCGGCCTCCACCTCGCCCAGGAGCAGCCGCTCGGCACGATCGCCGCCGCGGCCGGACCGACCATGGCCGCCGCCGACATGTTCTTCATGACCATCAAGGGCAAGGGTGGCCACGGCGCGATGCCGCACACGACGGTCGACCCGATCGTCGCCGGCGCCCAGATCGTCTCGGCCCTCCAGACGATCGTCTCGCGGGAGCGCGACCCGCTGACCCCAGCCGTCGTGACCGTCGGCGCGTTCCTGGCCGGCTCGGCCCCGAACGTGATCCCCGACACGGCCACGCTCCGCGGCACCGTCCGGTCGTTCTCGGCCGACGAGCGCCAGCGGCTGGCCGACCGGATCCGGGAACTGTCGAGCGGGATCGCGACGGCGATGGGCGCCGAGGTCGAGCTGGACTACGTCTTCGGCTACCCCGCGACGTCGAGCGCGGCGGAGATGGTCGAGATCGTCAACGCCGCCGCGACCGAGGTCGTCGGGGCGGAGAACGTGCTGGTCAAGGTGCCGACGATGGGTGGCGAGGACATGAGCTACTTCCTCAACGAGGTGCCGGGCGCCTTCTTCCACGTCGGCTCCCGCAACCCGGAGCGCGGGCTGGTCTGGGGCCACCACCACCCGAAGTTCGACATCGACGAGGCCGCCCTCGGGATCGGCGTCGAGGTCATGGTCGCCTCGGTCCTGCGGTACTTCGCGACGGCGTAAAGGACCCGACCGTTCGCGGCAGGTCCTCGTCCGGGTGCGCCCCGCGAGGGTTGTACTCCTCGAACCCGTCCGTGCCGCGACCGGGCGCTCGGGCCCACGAATGCCGGCTCGTCCCGGAACGCGCTCCCGGCGCCACGGCCAATCTCAATACGCCTGCCGGTGCCAGCTGTCCGCCACGGTGTCGTGGTAGATCGTCCGGACCGTGCCGTCGGCCAGCTGCACCTCCAGGTAGTGCCGGGAGATCGGGTCGCGCCACCACTCGTCCTCGACCCACCACTCATCGGTCACGGCGACGACCCGGCGGGCGCTACGGCCCTCGATGATGGCGGCCGGGTGGCCGTCCGGGCGCCGGCCCGCGACCCGGATCGGCTCCGGCAGGTTGAGCCGCCGGAGCTGCCGCTCCGGGCTGTCGACCGGCCGCAGGCTGCTCGTCCCGCGGCGGCTGCCGCCTACGGTTCGTAGCTGATCAGGGCGTGACGGCGTTCGGGGATCCGCGACCATGGTTCGACCTCCGCGATCCGGTAGATCGGCGATGCGCCGTAGCGCTGCTTGAGGTGCTGGACGGCCTCGACCAGGGGCCGGGGGCGGCGCCGGCGGACGCCCGGCAGTGCCTCCTGCCGGGCCGGGGCGGTGATGATGCCGGTCAGCGACAGCGTGATCCGCTCGACGGCGCCAGGCAGGGCGAGATCCCCCAGCCGCTGCCGCAGCACCTCCCCCAGCCGCTCGTAGCCGGTCGGCTCCTTCATGGTTAACAGCCGGTCCCACGACCGCCCATCCTCGATCCCGGCGCTGAGCCCGACCTGGCGGACATGGCGGTCCCGCATGTCCGGCCGGCCGAACGCCCGCGCGATCCCCTCGTCGATCCCGAGGAACAGCATCTCGCGGCCGGTCGACGGGGCCGGCAGCTCGACCTGCTCGGTGATCGTCAGGACGGGCTCGCGGGGCCGGATCGTGGTGTCGGCAAGGTCGCTCTGCCCGGAGGCCAGCAGCCAGGCGCGACGGCCGTCCGGGCCGAACCGGGCCGCGACCGCACCGGGGGCCAGACCGGCCAACTGGCCCAGCGACTTCAGCCCGAGCCGGATCAGCAGGTCGCCGACGTCCGGCGGGACCGGCAGGGCCGTGCTGGGCTCCCCGGCGAGGAACGCCGCGACCTCGCCCGGTGGCACGATCCGGGACTGGCCGGGCGCCGCCTTGCGGGCCGCGACCCAGGCCGCGAACTTGCCCGGCGCGATCCCGACGCGCGGCCGGAGCGCCACCGGGAGTGCCGCGATGATCCGCTCCGCCGCCCGGGCCGGGACGCCGAGCTGCCGGACCGAGCCGGTCAGGTCGACGTAGCAGCGCCCGGGGCGGTCGGGTTCGACCAGCGGGCTCAGCTCCGCCAGACCAGCCAGGATCGCCCCGGAGACGTCCGCCTCGCGGGCCGGGTTGGGGTCGATCACGACGACCTCCGGGACCATCGCCATCGCCTCGCGCAGCGTCATCCCGGTCCGGATGCCGCGCTCGGTCGCTTCCGGGGAGACATCGCCGACGAGCGGCCGCCCGCCGGGGACCGGGCCGAGCACGAGGGGCAACCCGTCGAGCTGCGGTGTGTCCAGCATCGCGACGCGGAGCGGGAAGTGCGGGATCAGGACGCAGGCGATCACGGGTCGCGCCGCATCGTTGCCAGGGGCGGGGAGGGTAAAGGGACTGGGTTGTGCCACGGCAAGACCCGATCAGGTGACGGCGCGTGGGCGGGCAGGCACCGTGTCCGATGGCCGTGCGGGGGAACGGCAGCAGAGGACAGGACCCGAGATTAGAACATATGTTCGTATCCCGCAAGTGTACGAACGTCTGTGACATCAGGTCCCATGGCAGTCCCCCAAAGGGCAGTCCGGGACCCCGCCTGATCATCGTTACGGCCTGGACCGGGTGTCCCTCCGTACCTACGTTGGACCCGATGGTTGCTCACCAAGCTCTCCGCCCTGCGATCGGACACCAGGCACATGTCTCTCGACAGGCCGACACCTCAAACCTCCTGGGCCCGCGACCGGGCACCAGGGGCGAGGTTTTGGACCGGGTCTTCATCGCGAACGTCTCTACCCCACGTC
>CADCWK010000395.1 GCA_902806375.1 uncultured Thermomicrobiales bacterium | reverse complement strand
GTCGTCCTCGTTCTGGGATGTCGCGCCCTGGGTCGTACTGAGTTCGGCCGGGTACCACACCTTCCTGCAGACCTCGTCGGCCCTGAGCATGAGCCTCGTGACCGAGGGCCACTCCGGCCGGATCCTGGGCCGGATGGCGGCGATCAACCAGGCCGGCGCGCTGCTCGCGATGGCGGTCGTCTTCCTGGTCTTCCAGTTCGACCTGCTCGGTTACGCGGCCGTCTTCGCCATCTGCGGCGGCGCGGCGCTCGTCGCGGCGATCGCGATCATCCGCTTCCCCAACATGCGCGACGGCGAGGTCCAGGCCCAGGCCGTCCGGCGGCAGCCGATCGTGGTCCGGCGCGAGTACTCCCGCTACTACCTGCTCTGCACGCTCGACGGCGCCCGCCAGCAGATCTTCTTCTCGTTCGGTCTGTGGGTGCTGGTCAACCACTTCGCGCTCGACGTCCCGGTGATCTCGATCGTGCTGCTGGCCGTCGCCGTGATCGCGATGCTGACCTCGCAGTACGTCGGCCGCCTGCTGGACCGGATCGGTGAGCGCCGCCTGCTCAAGTACGTCAACATCGCCTACATCGTCGCGCTGCTCGGGTACGGCCTGATCGACAACGTCGTCGCTGCGCTGGTGTGTTATGTCATGTACTCGCTGATCATGCCGCTGAGCTGGATGGGCTCGTCTACGTACCTGCGCAAGATCGCCCCGCATGAGGACATCGCGCCGTCACTGGCGATGGGCCTGACGATGCAGCACGCGGCGGCGATCATCGTTCCGATCGCGGCCGGCTTTATCCTGAACTTCGTCGGCTACCAGATCCCGTTCCTGATCGCGGTCGTCTTCGCCGCAGCGACGATCCCCGTCACCCAGCGCCTGTTCCCCGACCAGCAGAAGTCGCCCGGCCGGATCGCCCAGGATGCCGCCCGCGCCGATGGCCTGGCCGGCTCGCCGGTCTCCCAGCAGTCCCCGACGACTCCGATGCCGCGGCCGTCGAGTGGCGCGGTGGCGGGGGCGTCGAAGTAGCCGGGGAGCCGCCCCGCGGCGGGACCCGGCACCCGGGGCGGGTGGGCCAGACAGACCTGCCCCGGTCCGCGGGTGTCCACGGGACGGGCACCGGTCATGGACCATTACCCCGGCAGCCGCCGGCGGCTCGACACCTGTCTTCCCGGGAGCGTCCGGACCCGGACAGACTCGCCGGATCGGCTCGCCACCCGGAGGGGACCTGACATGACGGATCTCGGAGCGCACCGCATCGCGCGGATCGAACAGGGCGACCTCGTCAGCCACTACCCCCGGATGATCGGGCGCAACTCGCACCTCGGTTCCCACGGGACCGGCCACGCCAGCCGGTACGCCGTCATCCACACCGACGGTGGCGCCGCTGGCTGGGGGTTGCTCCGTGGCCCACTCGACGACGGGAGCGCCCTGATCGGCCGGGCCGTCGCCGACCTGTTCGACCCCACGACGGGCGTTACGGACGCCGCGGCGAATGTCCTCGACATCGCGCTGCACGACCTCGCCGGCGTGCTCCTCGGCCAGCCGGTCTACCGGATGCTGGGCGCCGACGGCGCGACGGACGTCCCCTGCTACTCCGGCGCGATCTACATGGACGACCTTGACCCGGAGGAGGACCCGGACGGGACCGACGCCGTCCTGCGGAACTGCGCCCAGGACCACGACGCCGGCTACCGGGCCTTCAAGCTCAAGATCGGTCGTGGCTACCGCTGGATGACGCCGGAGGCGGGGCTGGAGCGCGACATCGCCGTGACCCGGCTGGTCCGGGAGGCGTACCCCGATCTCCCGATCCTCGTCGACGGCAACAACGGCTTCACCGGCCCGGACTTTCTGACCTACCTCGATGCCGTCCGGGACTGCGGGCTGTTCTGGGTCGAGGAGCCCTTCCAGGAGGACCGGGCCGACCTGGCGGCCCTGTCCGAGCAGCTGCGACACACCAGCCCGGCGACACTGATCGCCGATGGCGAACTCGACCCGGACGTCCCATTCCTGCTCGACCTGGCCCGCGAGGGATTGCTCGACGTCCTGCTGATGGACATCGTCTCGTTCGGCATGACGGCCTGGCGGCGACTCATGCCGGAGTTGCGTGGCCTCGGCGTGATGTCATCGCCTCACGCCTGGGGCGACCCGATCAAGAGCCTCTACACCGCCCAGCTCGCCGCCCGGCTCGGCGACGACGTCACCGTCGAGGCCGTCCCCGGCACGACCGACGGGATCGACACCAGCGGCTACGTGCTCCGGGACGGCCGGCTGCACGTCCCGGACCTTCCCGGTTTCGGGATCGCCCCACCGTCGCCGTCGGCCAGTCGCGCGGCCACCCCCGGCGGGCTGGGATCGCCCCATTCCCGGCACCGGCGGCCGGGCTCGCCGTCTCAGCCATGACCTGACCGATCGATCCCCATGACGGTCACCGGCTCAGCTCCGGCGGGATCGGCGCGGCACGCGATGCCGCGTCGGACGGCGCCCGGAGCGCGACGGAGGGTGGTGATGGGACGTAGCGAAGCGCGACCGCGAGCCGGAAAGGGGATGGGAGCCGCTCCGCCACCGCGATGTGGCCGATACGCGCCCCTCCCCTCACCGCCGATGGATGGCGGGGCAA
>CADCWK010000394.1 GCA_902806375.1 uncultured Thermomicrobiales bacterium | reverse complement strand
CACGGGCGGGCCTGTCGGTCGAACGGAGAGGGTTAGCGGGCGGGCGGCGGAGCGGGAGTCCAGCGGCCGGGCAGCGACAGTATGCTCCATCGCCGGGCGGATCTCGGGACGGCGTCCACCGCTCGCGGCGGCTGGCCCGCCGATCAGTCCTCGCTGGCGACCGGCGGGGCGTAGGCCGGGGCGTCACGGACGTCGCGGGCCGGCGATTCGCTCCGCTGGGCGGCCGGCGACGCGGGCCGGGCGGCGCTCATGCCGGTCACCGGGGCCACATTGGCCGCCGCCGATCGGTCCGCGTGTCCGGCTGGCGGCGCCGGCGCGGTCGTCGCCGGGTGGGAGCCAAAGGTGCGCTCGCGCCAGATCAGGATCACGATGGCGGCGATCCCGGCGACCAGCCCCCCGAGGCCGATCGCGACCGGGGCGCCGTACCGCTCGACGAGGACGCCGGTCAGCAGCGCGCCGATCGGGATGGTACCCGTGAACACGGTCATGTAGACGCTCATCACCCGACCGCGGAGGTCATCCGGCGCCGACCCCTGGACGATGGTGTTGGCCATCGCGGTCGTCGTGCTCATGAAGAACCCCGCCGCGGCCAGGACCGGCAGCACGACCAGCAGCGGCATCGCGCTCCAGCTGACGAACGCGAGAGCGATCTCGACGGCCCCGAGCACGATCGCGCTGACGTAGAGCCGCTGCCGCGACAGGCGCTTGCTGGAGAAGGCCAGGTTCAGCGCGCCGAGCAGCGACCCGACGCCGAGTCCGGTCATGAGCAGGCCGAGCCCATTGGAACCCAGCCCGAAGGTGTCCGTCGCCAGCAGCGGGATCCAGACGTTGAAGTTCATCGCGAACGTGGCGATGAATCCGACGAGCAGCGTCGGCAACAGCACCGATTCCGTCCGGCGGACGAACCGGAGGCCCTCCTTGAGCTTCTGGATACTGTCCTGCCCACCGGGTTGCGGGACGAACGACAGCTGGATCTTGCGGAACATGAACAGACCGAACGCGTAGCAGCCCGCGTTGATCGCGAAGCAGATCGCCGGACCGAACTGCCAGATCAGGACACCGGCGAGGCTCGGTCCGACGACGCGACCGACGTTGAAGACGGCGGAGTTCAACGAGATGGCGCTGATCAGGTCCTTGCGGTCGACCAGTTCGGATGTCATCGCCTGCCGGGCCGGCTGGTTGAACGCATTGGCCACGCCGAGGACCAGAGCGAACACGAAGACCTGCGGCAGGGAGGCGAGGTCCGTGACGATCAGGATCGCCTGGGCCGCCGCGAGCACGAGGTTGATCGCCTGGGTGAGGTTGACCAGGTCTCGCTTGTGGACACGGTCGGCGACCACGCCGGCGTAGAGCCCCAACAGCAGGACGGGACCGAAGCTGAGCGCGTTGACCAGGCCGAGATCGAAGGCCGAACCGTCCAGCGTCGTCAGGACCAGCCACGACAGCGCGAGGTTCTGCATCCAGAGGCCGATGACGGCCGGGAGCTGGCCAATGAAGAAACGGCGGTAGTTGGGGTACGCCAGGGCAGCGAAGCCGGCGCGCCGTGGTCTCGACGACAGGGTGGGGCGCTGGGCCCCGGCCGCGCCGGTGGCGACGGCGTGGAGGTTCGGCGGATCATCGTGGAGCGGCATGGGAGCTATCGACCTTGCCATGCCGTGACCGCGGGTCCCGATGGGCGGGCGGTGGCATGGACGACCTATGGTCAGGATACCGCAACATCACCCGCGCGGGGTGTCGGCCCCTGCCGGGCAGCCCATACGAATGGGGCAACCGCGACAGAGGGGACCGCCGGATGCTCGCGGCGGTCCCCTCTGTCACTGGTCGCGTGGACGTCCCCGGACGGTGTTCGCTCAGCCGCCGGGGGACACCGTTTCGATCGTCAGGGTCGCGGGCTGGGCACTCTCCCGGCTGCCGACCATGACCGCGGCCTCCGGCATGCCCACGAGGACGAAGGTCACGATCCCGTTGGCGGCGACCGTGCCGGTCACGTCGACCGAGACCGTCCCACCGGGACCGATCCACCCCACCCAGACCGGGGCTCCACTGGCATCGGTGGCGCTGCCCGGCCCCACCGGGCGGGTGTTCCAGGTCGCACCGAATTCGTCGACGACGACCCCGCCGAGGGCGAGGAGCTCGCCGCCGGAGCCGCCAACGGAGCCCACACCGGTCAGGGTAAGGGTCGCCGTCGTCACACTGCCCGGCGCGGCCACGGACGAGAGGTCGAAGCTGATGTACGTAACCGCGCCCTGGGCACCCCCGAACGCCAGGCCGCCTACCGTCTCCGGGAGTTGGCTCTGGTCGGGGACCGACGCCAGGACGGTCGTGTCGGCGATCGGGTAGATGGTCTGCGTCTGGACGACGGGTGCCAATGGGACCGTCGGGGTCGGCTCTAGCGTCGGCTCCAGCGTCGGCTCCAGCGTCGGCTCCAGCGTCGCCGTGGGCTCAGACGTTGGCGTCGCGGTAGGCACCTCGGTCGCCGTTGCCGTCGGTTCCATGGTGGCCGTGGCCGTCGGTTCCGTGGTCGGTGTGGCTGTCGGTTCCAGGGTGGCCGTCGCTGTCGCTGTTGCTGTCGCTGTCGCTGTGGCTGTCGGTCCGGCTGTCGGTCCGGCTGTCGGTGCAGCC
>CADCWK010000393.1 GCA_902806375.1 uncultured Thermomicrobiales bacterium | reverse complement strand
CGCTTCCCCCGCTCGACACCGCAGCGGGAATCCGCCCACCCGGACCCGGCTCGCGACTACGCCTACGCCCTCGTGTCGGCGTTGCGTTTCCGCCTCGGCTCCGGCACGACCTGACGACGGCGCGTGGCAGCGCCCGAACTTCTCCTGACTCCCCGCTCAGATCGTGCCGGCTGGCCAGGGTGACTGGCCGAGCGTGATGGCGTCGTCGGCATACCAGCGTCCACGGACGTTACCGATCAAGTAGAGGGACCCTGTCACGAGGACGAACGCTCCCGGACGATTGTGAGCGATCCTGATCGCTTCATCGATGGCCCGGGAAGGCTCGGCCGACGAGATGACACGCCGGTCGAACCCGGCCCGCTCCATCGCCGCGCCGAGGGCGGCAGTCTCCGCCCCGATCTTGGCGAGGACCTGGGGCGAGGTCAGCACGACCGTATCCGCCCAGGGAGCGATCAGTCCGGCCATCTCGTCGATCTGCTTGGCCTCCAGCGACCCGAGCACGACGATCATCCGCTCCCCCGCCGCCCGGCTCGACGGCCCGAGGTCGGCCATCAGCGCGGCGACCTTCTGCGGGTTATGGGCACCGTCGAGGATGACGACCGGGTCGCCCGGCGTGCGGATGCGCTCGTACCTGCCGGGGATGCGGGTCGCCGCCAGGCCAGCAATGATCGATTCCGGGGCGACCGAGATCCGCCTCCGTTCAGCGAAGGCACGGACAGCCGCAACCGCGATCGCGGCGTTGCCGGCCTGATACCCCCCGGGCGCGGCGGGCAGTTCGCCCGCGATCCCGCCGGGTGTGAGGTCCAGCCAGCGCGTCGCCTCCGCGTCGTGGCCGCTCCGTCGATACGTCTCGCCCTCGATGACTCGCACGAGTGGGACGTCTGCGGCGGTCGCCTCCTCCGTGATCGCGAGGAGCGCGACCGGGTCCGTCACCCCCGTCACGGCCGCTGCGCCGGGCTTGATGATCCCCGCCTTGTGCCAGGCGATCTCGGCGATGGTGTGGCCCAGCGTGAGCACGTGGTCGATGCCCACCGAGGTGATGACGCTCACCACGGGCTGGACGACGTTGGTCAGGTCGAAGCGGCCGCCGGCGCCGACCTCGATCACCGCGACGTCGACCGGGAGGTCGGCGAACGCCAGGCAGACCATCGCGACCCAGATCTCACCGTAGGTCAGCACGTCGTTCCCGGACGCCACCCAGCGGTCGTGGCTGGCGAGGGTGCGATCGACGAGATCGGCGAACGCACCGGGAGCGATCAGCCGGCCATCCAGCTGCAGCTTCTCGGTCGGCGTCTGGAGATAGGGCGAGGTGTGGAGACCGACCCGGAGCCCGGCCGCCTCCAGGATCCGGGCGATCGCCGTGCTGGTCGACCCCTTGCCGGACGTTCCAGTGACGTGGATGACTGGGAAGCGGAGATGCGGGTCGCCGAGGGAGGCGAGGAACCGGCGCATCCGATCGAGCCGCATGGCGGCCCGCTGGCGGATCTCCGCCGGCGTCTTGCCGTGGGGCGTGTTGTCCCGCTCGATCAGGGCATCGACCCGAGCGACGGCGTGATGGAACCGGTCGAGGATCTGCTGTGATGGGACTGGCGACACGGGTACCTTCAGCGAGCGCCGGGTCGGCGGCATTGGTCCGGGCGGACCCGGCGCCTGCCCGGCCCGGTCATCGGGGCCCGTAGCGTACCGCCCATGGCAGTCGGACGGAAGCCGGTGTCATGGCAGACCGGTCAGCTCCGGACGAACTCGGCGGTGACGTCATTGGACAGCATCAGACCATGGTGGGTCAGCCGGATACCACCGGGCGTCCGCTCGATCAGCTTCCGGTCGATCGCCAGTTCGATGACGTCGCCGTAGGCAGCGGTGAGATCGACCGCGTGCCGCCGCCCGAACGCTCCGGCGTCGACCCCGGTCCGGAGCAGCCGGAGCCCCAGCAGCATCGTCTCGCTCATCGCCGTCTTCGCGTCGATCGCCTCGACGTTGCTGACCGGTGGCAGGCCACGCTCCACGGCCTCGATGAACGCGATCGGGCGCAGGTGCTGCATGATCCGCTCACCGCGCAGCGTGCCGAACGCGCCCGCCCCGATCCCGGCGAAGTCGCCGTTGCGCCAATAGATCGTATTATGTCGAGACGCATGCCGCGCGTCGCGGGCCCAGTTTGCGACTTCGTAATGGACGAAACCCGCCCCGGCCAGCCGGTCGATCGCCGCCTCGTACAGATCGGCACTCGCGTCGTCGTCGGGAACCGAGAAGACCCCCCGCGTGACCGCCTCCGCCATCGGGGTACCCGGTTCGACGATCAGGCTGTACAGGGAGAAGTGGTCTGGCCCGGGCCCATCGGCCCCGCCGGGCCAGCCCAGCAGCGTCTCCAGGTCATCCCGCCAGACGCTCTGCGTCTGTCCCGGCCAGCCGAAGATCAGGTCGACGTTGATGTTGGCAAAGCCGGCCCGACGCGCGGCGGCGAAGGCTCCGGCGGCATCGCCGGCCTCGTGCTGCCGGCCCAGCACGCGCAGCCCGCGGCGGTGCTGGGTCTGAACGCCGAGGCTCAGCCGATTGACGCCCGCATCGAGATACCCGGCGGCCCGGGCCACGTCGAAGCTGTTCGGATTGGCCTCCATGGTGATCTCGACGTCCG
>CADCWK010000392.1 GCA_902806375.1 uncultured Thermomicrobiales bacterium | reverse complement strand
ACGCGGACGCTGCTGATCGACACGCAGCGCGACCTATACGAGATCATGGCCGAGCTGGCCTACACGTCGGACCTGCGGCCGGACAGCCGGGCATTCAGCGCCGAGCGAGCGACGTGGCTGGGGGATCAGACCGACGCCCTGACCGACGAGGTCCCCCTCCCGCCGCAATTCGTCCTGCCCGGCGAGAGCGTCCCCGGCGCCACCCTCGACGTCGCCCGGACGGTGGTCCGGCGGGCCGAGCGGCTGGCGGTCGCGCTGAGCGAGGCCGGTCACATCGACAACGAGCAGATCCTGCGCTACCTCAACCGGCTGTCGTCGCTGCTGTTCATCCTGGCCCGGTTCGAGGACCGGGAAGCGGGCCGCGAGGTCCGGCTGGCCAAGACCGAGGGCCGCTGACCGAGCAGGCCGAGCGCCCGTTGTCGCAGGGGCGCCGCCATCGCAGCGAGAGCGGGCGTCCCTGGGGACTGGCGACTCGTCACAGGCATCCGGTGGGGCAAACGCGGCCCTGCACCGGCGACACCGGGCCATTGCGGTCGGTAGCGACGCCCCTCTATCCTGCCTGATGCACACGCGATGCACATGATGCCCGGCTGATGTCGGTCGCTCGGTCGGCCGGCTGGCTCCCCTCGACACGGAAATGAGGTCTCACCCGCGATGCGGATCAGTCATCTCTTCGGCCGGACCCTGCGCGACGCCCCCGCCGATGCCGAGTTGCCCAGTCACCGCCTGCTGGTCCGCGGCGGCTTCATCCGGCCGCTCGGCTCCGGCATCTTCAGCCTCCTGCCGCTCGGCTGGCGGGTGACGCAGAAGGTCGAGCGGATCATCCGCGAGGAGATGAACGCGATCGGTGGGCAGGAGATGCTCATGCCGGTCGTCCACCCGGCGGAGATCTGGCGGGAGACCGGCCGCTACGACCAGATCGACGCCTCGCTGACCCGCTTCACGGACCGGGCCGACCGCGACCTCGTCCTGGCGATGACCCACGAGGAGGTCGTCACCGACCTGGCCCGGTCGGAGATCAGCTCCTACCGCCAGCTGCCCCAGATCATCTACCACCTCCAGACCAAGTGGCGCGACGAGCCGCGCGCCCGCGGCGGCCTGATCCGGGTCCGCGAGTTCACGATGAAGGACTCGTACAGCCTGGACCGCGACGAGGCCGGGATGCTGGCCGCCTACGAGCGACACCGGATCGCCTACGACCGGATCTACCGCCGGACCGGCCTGAAGTTCTACATGGTCGGGGCCGACACCGGCATGATGGGGGGCAAGCTCAGCGAGGAGTTCATGGCGCCCTCACCCTACGGGGAGGACATCATCCTGATCTCGCCGTCCGGCGACTACGCCGCCAACCGCGAGGTCGCGACCTTCCGCCGCGACGCCCCGCCGGCCGAGGACGCCCTGCCGATGGAAGACGTCGCTACCCCGGCGACGCCGACGATCCAGGCGCTGGCCGACCTGCTCGGCGTCCCGACCAGCCGGACCGCCAAGGCCGTCTTCTTCACGGGCGACAGCGGGAGATTCATCTTCGCCGTGATCCGGGGCGACCTCGAGGTCAACGAGACCAAGCTGCGCAAGGTCACCGGCGAGGGCAACCTCACCCCGGCGACCACCGAGGCGATCCGGGCGACCGGTGCCGAGCCGGGGTACGCCTCGCCGGTCGGCCTCGCGGCCCGGGACGACCTCGTCGTCGTCGCCGACCTCAGCATCCGCGACACGCCGAACCTCGTCGCCGGCGCCAACCGGACCGGCTTCCACCTGCGCAACGTCAACCATGGCCGGGACTGGACGGCGACCATCGTCGACGACATCGCGTCGGCCGAGGACGGGTTCCCGAGCCCGACCGACGGCGCCCCCCTGCGGGCCGAGCGGGCGATCGAGGTCGGCAACATCTTCGCCCTGGGCGACCGCTACACGTCGATGCTCGGCGCCACGTACCTCGACGAGCAGGGCGAGTCCCGCCCGATCCAGATGGGGTCGTATGGCATCGGTTCCGGACGGCTCGTGGCCTCGATCGTCGAGCAGAACTACGATGACCGGGGGATCGTCTGGCCGGCGCCGGTCGCGCCGTTCTCGGTCTACCTGACGTGGATCGGCAAGGACACCGACACGGCGACCTTCGACGCCGCGGCGGCGATCCACGACGACCTGCTCGCCGCCGGGGTCGATGTCCTGTTCGACGACCGGACCGAGCGACCGGGCGTCAAGTTCGCCGACGCCGAGCTGATCGGCTGCCCGCTGCGGCTGTCCGTCAGCACCCGGACACTGGCCGAGGGGCAGGCCGAGCTCCGCGCCCGGACGGCGACCGAGTCCGAGCTGATCCCGCTCGGTGACGTCGTCACGATCATCCAGCAGCGGATCGCCGACCTGATGGCGCCGTTCGTCGTCTCCTGACCGTCGACCCGATCACCCGGAGCCGGCCGCCAGCGCTGGCGGCCGGCTCCAGCGAGAAGAGCAACAGTCCCATGGCCAGGCGTCGCAAACCCATCGCCCGCAACCCCGACGGCAGCCGGGCCACGCCCCGTGTCCGCCCTGAACTCGCCCCGGCCTTCCGGGACGATGACGTCGACGACGAGGTCGTCGCGACCCGGGCCGTGGTCGCGAGCGAACCGGCGGCGACCAGTTCGTCGGTCGG
>CADCWK010000391.1 GCA_902806375.1 uncultured Thermomicrobiales bacterium | reverse complement strand
ACGGCCCCGGCATCTCCTTGCCGGGGCCGTTCGCTGCGCCAAGGGTCCTTGTCGAGGCATCTACCGGACGGGCTGGCCCGCCGTCGCGGAGAGATACGTATGGACGGCCTGGACGACGACCGAGCCCTCGCCGACGGCCGACGCCACCCGCTTCACTGACTGGCTGCGGACATCGCCGACCGCGAAGACGCCCGGGACACTGGTCTCGAACGGTGACCGGGCCAGCAGGCCGTCCGACGCGGGGTGGCCGGTCATGACGAACCCCCGGGCGTCCAGGTCGACCGTCCCGCGCAACCAGGCGGTGCAGGGGTCGGCCCCGATCATGACGAACATCGCCCCGGTCGGAATCTCCTCCCGCCCGCCGGAACGGGACTCGACCACGATCGACTCGAGGTGGCCGTTGCCCCGCAGCTCGCGCACCTCCGTCCCCGTCCGGATCTGGATGGCCGGTGTCGCCTCCAGCCGGTTCGTCAGGTAGCTGGACATGCTGCCCCCGAGTTCCGCGCCGCGGTAGAGCAGGTAAACGCAGTTGGCCGTGTTGGCGAGGAACATCGCCGCCTGACCGGCCGAGTTGCCACCACCGACCACGACCACCGACTGCCCCTCGCAGAGGCGCGCCTCCAGGTCGGTCGCCGCGTAGTAGATCCCGGAGCCCTCGAAGTCCTCCTGGTTCGGCAGGTCGAGGCGCCGGTAGCGGGCGCCGGTCGCGATCACGACACTGCGCCCCCGGAGGATCTTGCCGTCGTCGAGCGAGAGCACGAAGCCGTCGCCGTCACGCTCCAGCCGCTCGGCGCACCGCGGGACCGTGATCCGGGCGCCGAACTTGATCGCCTGGACCTGAGCCTTGAAGGCGAGCGCCCCGCCGGAGATCCCGTTGGGGAAGCCGAGATAGTTCTCGATCCGCGAGGATGTCCCGGCCTGGCCGCCGATCGCGACGTCATCGATCGCGATCGTCTCCAGCCCCTCCGACGCCCCGTAGACCGCCGCCGCCATGCCCGCCGGTCCCGTCCCGACGACGATCAGGTCGGCCGGGTGATCCTGCTGGAAGGCGAGCTCGATCCCCATCGCCCGCGCGAGGTCCTGGCTGGTCGGGTCCCGCAGGACCTCGCTGCCTCGCACGATCGCCCAGACCGTCGCGCCGGTCCGCTTGTGCTCCGACAGCCACGCCGCGACGGCGGGGTCATTGCGGTCCAGCCAGCGGTGAGGGATGCGATTGCGGTCGAGGAACTCACGCAGCACCAGCGCCGGTCCCGAATCCGCCGGGCCGACCAGCTTCAGGGTCGAGGCCGCGGTTTCCATCAGGACCTCGCGCCGGGACGCGAAGGCCGTCACGAGCAGGTCGGCCATGGCCGGGACGGTCCGGATCAGCTTGCGCACCTTCTGCGGCGGGACGCAGAGCACCGCCCCCGCCTCGACGACCTCGCAGGCGACGAAGACGGTCTGGCCAGTCAGGATGCCCAGTTCGCCGTGGAACTCGCCAGGCCCGCTCTCCTTGATCGACCGCTCGAGGCCGAAGGAGCGGTCGACGATCCGGGTCCTGCCGGACAGGACGACCACCATCGGGTACGTCAGGTCGCCGACCTCGAACAGGATGTCGCCGGCGGACGTCTGGCGCTCCTCGCCGAAGGGGCGGATCAGGGCGAGCTGGGCATCGGTCAGGACTGGGAAGGCCTGCTGCCAGAGCTGATCGGCCTGCTGGGTCTCCATCTGGGCTCCTGATGGTGTTCGGTATCGGCGACCGCGGTCTGATGGCCCGAAGGCGTGGCCCGTATCGTACCGTCACACCTGCCGGAACGCATCGCCCGATCGGACAGGACGACCGGAGCGAGCCCCGCGACGGGTCGCCGTCCTGTCCCCTACCGGGCCGCGGCGGGATCCTCACCGGCGACGCCCAGGATCGCATCGACGATGGCGGAGGCGGCCACGGTTCCCTCACGCGTCGGTTCGACGTTGACCAGCACGATGACCGTCTCTCCCGTGCCGGGATCGTGGCCGGCGAAACTCTGGTACCCGGGGATCGACCCGTCATGGCCGATCATGCCACCGACCGTGAAGACCCCGAGACCGTATCCGATCTCCGTGGCGGGAAGGTCCGGGGCGATCTGCCCGAACGCCAGGCGCTCACGCTGCAGCCCGGCGCTGACGAGATCCCCGTCCACCAGCGCCCGCAGCCAGATCCGCAGGTCGCCGACCGTGGAGACGATCCCGCCCGCCGTCCAGGCGATCGACGGGCTCAGCTCGGTCACGTCGACCAGTCCCGCCGCGGCGGCCGGCGTGGCCACCTGGCGACCGTCGGGCGTCGTCCTGGGAGTCCCGGCGAGTTCGGGGTCGAAGGCGTAGCCCCGGGCGAAAGGCGCTGGCAGGGTGGCGTCCACCGGCAGGCTCGTCTGGGTCATCCCGAGCGGGTCCAGGATCCGCCGCGCGAGCGCGTCCTGGAACGAGATCCCGTCATGGCGCTCGACGATCATCCCCAGCAGGATGTAGTTGGTGTTGGAGTAGCGGAACATCTCCCCGGGAGCGGCGTACGGTCCCTGCCCGGCCGCAATCGCGACCAGTTCGCCCGGGGTCCACGACCGGAGCGGGTCCGCGATAACCTGCGGGAAGAACGACTCGTCCTCCACGTAGTCGAACACGCCG
>CADCWK010000390.1 GCA_902806375.1 uncultured Thermomicrobiales bacterium | reverse complement strand
CCTGGTCGGGCTGCTGGTGCTGACGATCCTGCCGGCGCTGGCCGGTCTGCCGCTGGCATTCACCCGCTACAACGCGATCGAGCGGCCGGTCTGGCACGGCCTCCAGAACTTCACCGAGCTCGCCGGCGACGACATCTTCCGGATCGCGGTCCAGAACTCGCTCGTCTTCATCGCGATCTCGATCCCGCTCCGGATAGTGGCCGCGCTCGGCCTCTCGCTACTGCTCTCCGGACGGTTTCGCGGCGTCGGGCTCTACCGGGCGGCGGTCTACCTGCCGACGGTGGTGCCGGACATCGCCTGGGCCGTCGTCTGGCTCTGGGTGCTCAACCCCCTGTACGGGCCGCTCAACCAGCTGCTGGCCGTCGCCGGCGTCGCCGGACCGGCTTGGACGGTCGAGGAGAACAGCGCCCGGGCGGCGATCATCCTGATGATGGGCTGGCAGATCGGCGAGACCTTCGTCATCTGCCTGGCCGGTCTGCAGGATGTGCCCGGTGAGCTGCTGGACCAGTCGGCGGTGGACGGGGCCGGCCCGTGGCAGACGTTCCGGTCGGTGCTGTTGCCGTCGATCGCGCCGGTGCTGTTGATCGTGATGTTCCGCGACACGATCGCCTCTCTTCAGACGAACTTCGTGCCGGCCCTGATCGTCGGGCGGGACGGCGGTCCGAACTACGCGACGACCTACCTGCCCCTCTACATCTACCGCAACGCCTTCGACTACCTCCGGTTCGGCTACGCGGCGGCGATGACGTGGTCGCTGATCGGTCTGACCGGGGTCGTCGTCTACCTTCAGTACCGCGTCGCCGTCCACTGGCGGATGGGCTTCCGCGATGCCGAGGTCTGACCGGTGACGATCGGGATGAACCCGGGGCAGCTCCGCAGGCGAGGACTCCTGACGGCCCGTCAGGTCGCGGCGCTGACGATCGCGGTCGCGCTCGTGCTGCCACTGGTCTGGATGGTGGCGCTGTCGGTCCGAGAGATCGGACGGCCGTTGCCGCGCCAGCTCGAGGGGATCCCGAGACCCGCGGAGATCCATTGGGAGAACTACGGCGAGGTCTTCGGTCTGATCGACTTCGCCCGGTTCGCGGCGAACTCCGGGCTGGTCGTGCTGATCGCGACGCCGCTGACGCTGGTGACGGCCTCGATGGCGGGCTTCGCGTTGGCGCAGATCTCGCAACGGTGGCGGCTGCGGCTGACGGGGCTCTCACTGGCGGCGCTGATGATCCCCATCACGGCGGTCTGGCTGCCGCGCTTCGTCCTCTACAAGGAGGTCGGGCTGATCGACAACCGGCTCTCGCTGGTCGTCCCCGCCTTCACGGGGACGTCGCCGGCGTTCGTGCTGCTCTTCCTCTGGGCGTTCCTGCGGGTGCCGCGGGAGGTCTACGAGGCGGCCCGGCTGGACGGCGCGGGGGCGGTCCGGGTCTGGCTCGGGATCGCGATGCCGCTAGCCCGGCCGACCATCGTCGCGGTCGCGGTCCTGGCGGCGGTCTACTACTACAGCGCCTTCATCGAGCCGCTCTTGTACATCAACTCGACCGACAAGATGACGCTGCCGCTGGCGCTCAACGCCCTGCTCCAGCTCGACCGCAGCAATTGGCCCCTGCTCATGGCCGGGACGGTCATGGTGACCGTTCCGGTGATGGTGCTCTTCGCGCTGGCCCAACGGGTGTTTCTGCAGCAGTATCGGGGAAGCGGCTGGCTCGGGAGATAGGTCCGAGGTCCGGAGTCCGCGGTTCGAGGCACTTCTTCGGGCCGCAGACCCCGGACGTCAGTCTTGTTCCTCCTCGTACGCCCGCTGGAAGGCGTCGCGGCTGCGGAAGGTGCTGACCTCGACGGCGCCGGGGATGTCGATCTCGATGTAGAAGGCGCGCTTGAAGGCGGTGTTGAAGGCGTCCTCGACCTCGGGCCAGGTCGAGATCGAGGGGACGCGCCGGAGGATCTCGATGTTGTCCAGGAAGACCTGGCTGTTGGCCGGGGGGAGGCCGACGTCGCCGATCGCGCTGCCCGCGGTCGTCCCTTTGAGGAAGGCGTCGGACTGGGCGACGCTCTTGAGCGACGGCACGATCCGGCCGGTCGCGCCGAGGACCTCCTGGCCGGCCGGGCCGACGGCGTACTCGATGAAGGCCCAGGCGGCGTCTTTGTCCTCGGTGCCGGCGGCCATGCAGTAGGCATCGCTGTGGAGGACGTTGGCTGCCTCCTTGCCGACCGGCAGCGGCGCGACGTCCCATGTGAAGCCGTCGATCTCGCGGAGGGTGGGGACGGTCCGCCGGCTCTGCATCAGCATCGCGGCCCGGCCGTTCATGAAGCGGCTGACGTCGTCCTCCGACTGGACCTCGGCCTCGAGCGGGGTGACGCCGAGCCCGGTCGCGCCGAGCCCGATGAACCACTCGATGCCTGCCATCGCCTCCGGGGTGTCCAGGGTCAGCGTGGTCGGCTGGTCGGTGTCGTCGACGACCTCCCCGCCGGCGCCCCAGACGAACGGGACGTAGCGGATCATGCCGGGGTCGACGGCGAGGCCGTGGACGTCGGTGATGCCGTCGCCGTCGGTGTCCTGGGTGAGCTTGACGGCGGCGTCCGCGAACTCCTGCCAGGTCCAGCCGTCGTTCGGCGAGGGGACACCGGCGGCCTGAAACTGGTCGACGTTGTAGT
>CADCWK010000389.1 GCA_902806375.1 uncultured Thermomicrobiales bacterium | reverse complement strand
AACACCCCGACCGCGTGGCGACCGACCCGGTCGCAGCGGAGTGACACGGACCGAGAAGGGGAGCGCCGTGGCCGCGGTAAGTCCCCTCCCCCGGCCCCTCCCCGGCTCCCGGTTGGCTCACGAGACCTGCGGTCTTATTCGACTCACCGGGCCCAGGGAGGGGAGCGTCTGCCCGAACCTGGAGCCACGGCCTCGATGACGCTCTGTTTCGGCCTTCGGCGCGGTTCGCTTCGCTGCGTGCGGAACCGGAGCCCCTCTCCGGACCCGAGACCGACGAGGCCCACTGCCGCGGGGATGAGCGGTCGACGGGAACCGGGGAGAAGTCGGTGTCTCACCACCGCGTCGCTCCCTGACCACCGGACCATTCTGTAGTCCGCCTTGTGGTTGAACGCTACTGACCGTGATTGACGAGAGCCCGACCGGGATGGATCCATCCCGGCCGGGCTCTCGTCGCCATTGGGTGGTTCCGTGACCGCTACGCCTGCGTCAGGCGCCCGCTGTCGATGATCGTCTCCATCTCGCCCAGGACGCGGTCGTACTCGCGCAGGGCGGCCCGGACCGGCTCGGGGGACGTCACGTCCAGGCCGGCCTTCTGGAGGAGCGCCAGCGGGTAGTCCGACCCGCCGTCCTTCAGCAGCCCGAGGTAGCGTTCGAGGGCGGGCTCGCCCTCGTCGCGGATCTGGCTGGCGAACGCGATCGCCGCCGAGATGCCGGTCGCGTACTGGTAGACGTAGTAGGCCCGGTAGAAGTGGGGGATGCGGGCCCAGCGGATCCGGGCGGCGTCGTCGATCAGCACGCCCGGCAGGTAGACCGCCGAGACATCGGTCCAGATGTCGCTAAGGGACTCGAGCGTCAGCGGTTCGCCCGCCTCGGCCAGCTGGTGGGCCCGGTACTCGAACTCGGCGTACATCGTCTGGTTGACCAGCGTACCGGAGATGTCGTCGGCCATGCGGTTGAGCAGCTCGAACCGGCCGAGGACGTCGTCCTCCGGCGTCTTCGCCAGCAGGTCCCAGGTCAGCAGCGTCTCGTTGACCGTCGAGGCGATCTCGGCCAGGAAGATCGGGTAGCCCGCGTCCTGGTAGGTCTGGGCCCGGTCGGCGTAGAAGCTGTGCATGGCGTGGCCAGCCTCGTGGGCCAGCGTGAAGACGTCGGACAGCGTGCCGTTCCAGTTCATCAGGATGACCGGGTGCGCCCCGTAGGCACCCCACGAGTAGGCGCCGGAGCGCTTGCCCTTGTTCTCGTGGACATCTACCCAGCGTTGGCCGAAGCCACCGGCCAGGTCGCTGACGTAATCCGGGCCGAGCGCGCCCAGCCCGTCGAGGACGATCTCGACTGCCTCCTGGTACGGGTAGTTGCGCGGCGTCGACGGCGCCAGCGGCACGCGGAGGTCCCAGGTGGCGAGCTGGTCGACGCCGAGGACGCGGCGGCGGAGCTCCAGCCCGCGTTGCAGGGTCGGCGCGGCGTCCCGGACGGCGGTGATCAGGCTGTCGTAGACCGTGTCCGGGATGTTGTTGTCGAACAGGGCGGCGGCGCGGGCGGAGGCATGGTTGCGGACGCGGGCGTAGTAGACGTCGGTCCGGACCGACGAGCCGTAGAGGGACGCCAGCGTGTGCTGGTGGTCGACGTACGACTTGATGAAGGTCTCCGAGGCGGCCTGCCGGACGGAGCGGTCCTTGCGCTCCATGAGCAGTGCGAAGCGGCCCTTGGTCAGTTGGACCTCGCGGCCGTCCTCGTCCCGGACCGAGCCGAACGTCAGGTCGGCGTTGTCCAGGGCCCCGAAGGCGTCGGATGCGGCCCTGGCGACGTCACCGGACTGGGCCAGCAGTTCCTCGATCTCGATCGACCGGACATGCGGTCGCCGGCGGCGCAGGTCGTCCAGGAGGTGATGATAGGAGCGCAGGATCGGGTCGTGGACGAGAGCTTCGAGACGCTCGTCCGGCAGGCTCAACAGTTCCGGCTCGAAGAAGGCGAACGCCTCACCGGCCTCGATCGCCAGCCGGGTCGCCCGCTCGTACCGGGCGGTCGCTTCAGCGTCGGTCTGGTCCTCGTCCCGGCGGAGGGAGGCGTAGGTCCGCAGCCGCTCCAGCGTCAGGCGGGCCGCCATCATGTCGTCGAGCGCCTTCAGCAGCGCCATCGGGGAGTCGCCGATGAAGGCGCGGTGGCTGGCGGCCAGTCTGATCTGCCCCTCGACCCGGACCGCGTCGGCGTCCCAGGCGGCGCTGTCGACGTAGAGATCGCTCAGGTCCCAGGTGTCTTCGACGGCGATCTGGTCGCGGGTGACGATGTCGCTCTGCGGGGCCGTAGCTGTCATGCGGACGTTCTCCGGGTGGTCGAGTAGCCGGACCGGTGGCGACCGGTCGCCGTGTCGGAAAGCCAACCCTGCAACGATACGGTATCGGTCCGGCGGGCGTCGCACCCGACCTGGACGGGCTTGCCGGAAAGGCCCGGCCCCGGTATGATCTCCGGCCCTCCGGTGACGGATGGGTAGAGCCTGGGGCGGGAGGGCCTGATGGGGCGTTTCGTCATGCCTCCGGGCTGGTCGACCGGGATCGCACTGGCAATGGCCGTCGCGCGGACGGCCTTCCGCCAGCAACTTGCCTATCGTGGCGCGGCGATCGGTGGCCTGGTCACCAACGCGGTCTTCGG
>CADCWK010000388.1 GCA_902806375.1 uncultured Thermomicrobiales bacterium | reverse complement strand
CGGATCGTCTACACCCGGAATCCGGACTACCGCGGCGCACTGCGCCCGACGGTCGAGACCGTGATCGTCAAACTGGCCGCCCAGAACACCTCGTTCACGCTTTACCAGGCCGGCGAGATCGACTACATGCAGGGCCTGGCGCCGCAGGAGCTCCAGTTGGCCGAGGCTGACCCGGCGCTGAGCCAGGAGATCTACCAGTCCGTCGGTGACTTCCGGACCTGGTACCTGTTCTTCAACACCACGCTGGCCCCGTTCGACAACCTGCTCGTCCGGCAGGCCTTCAGCCACGCCGTCGACCGGGACGCGATTGCCGCGGCGGTGCTGCGCCGTTCCGGCATCCCGGCCTACTCGTTCCTTGCGCCGGGTTTCCCGGCCGCCAACGGTGAGGCCCTGGCGAGCATCCAGGCCTACGACCCCGATATGGCCCGCCAGCTGCTGGCCGAGGCCGGCTACCCCGAGGGCGCCGGCTTCCCGGCTCAGACGATGCTGCTACGCAACGAGAGCCCGCTCAACCAGACCGTCGCGGGCGCCATCGCCGCCGGGATCACCGAGGTCCTGGGTATCCCGGTCGAGGTCAGCAACATCGACCAGGCGGCCTTCACCGCCCAGATCAAGGAGATCCCGTTCGGCGCCGTCTCCTACGGCATGGATTACCTCGATCCGTCCAACATGCTTGGCGTCTGGAACAACGGCCGCCACTCGTGGGTCAATGAGACGTTCCTTCAGCAGTTCGCCGACGCCAACGTCTACACCGGTGCCCCGGAAGAGCGGATCTCGATGTTCCAGGAGGCCGAGCGCACCCTGGTGACCGACGTCCCGGCGGTCTTCGTCTACCACGAAACGCCGATCCAGCTGATCAAGCCGTTCGTGACCGGGCCGTTCCTGGAGCCGGACCGCAACGGCCTGACCAACCTGCACTGGCCGGGCTTTGCGACCTTCTCGACCGTCATCAGCGAGCTCTACATCGGCGAGGGCGCCCCGTCCGGCCGCGGGGTGTAACACCTGCCGCTTTTTCTCGTCTCGGCACGACGGGCCGGTTCACGCACATCCACGTGCGTGACCGGCCCGTCGTCACGTCCGCGGTACCACGATGGTCCGACCCCGTCGACCGGCCGGTACTGGCTCCGCGGGTCGCTCTCGTCGGACCGGCGAGCGACGTGGCGCCGACCGGTGGTTGCCCGGCGCCAGCTACGGGATGAGGACGATCTTGCCCCGCGTGTGCTGGCGTTCCAGTTCGGCGAATGCCTCCCTGACCCGCTCCAGGGGATAGGTCGCAGCGACCGGTACCTCGATGGCGCCGCTGGCTACGAGCTTCGCCATCTCCGTCAGGATCTCCGGGGTCGTGGCCTGCATGACGCCGTCGGTCTTCGCACCGATCTCCCCCGCCCGCTGGAACGCGGTGATGGTCTCGATGCGGTCCGGGGCGACACCGAGACCGACCGCGAGGTCGAGGTACTCCGGGCCGAACAGGTCGATGAAGCCGTGTACGCCGTCCGGTCCCGCGGCGGCCAGCAGGCGTTCGCGGAGACCGTCGCCGTAGGGTACCGGGATCGCTCCATGTGCACGCAGCCAGTCGGAGTTGGAGGCCGAGGCGATGCCCAGCACCCGCACGCCCCGGTGAACGAGGAGCTGGACGACGAACGAACCGACGCCGCCCGCCGCCGCCGACACCGCGACCGTCTCCCCGGGTTGCGGATCGACGGCGCGGACGGCCGCGTAGGCCGTGCTGCCGACGGTATACAGCGACCCCGCCACCTCCCAGCTCAGCTGTGGCGGCCTGGGGATCAGTTGGTCGGCGGGGACGACGACGTGCGTGGCGTGGGAGGACCGGCGCCACGACCAGCCCAGCACCTCGTCGCCCTCCGCGATCCCGGAGACGCCCGGACCCACGGCGACGACGACCCCGGCGAGGTCGCTGCCCTGGCCGGACGGGAACGTTGCCGGGAACATGTCATGCATCTCGCCGGACCGGATCTTCGTCTCACCGTAGTTGATCCCCGCCGCGCGCACCGCGACGACGACCTCGCCGGTGCCCGGTTCGGAGAGCGGGATGTCGTCGACGTAGAGCTCGTCGAGTCCGCCATAGCGGTCGAGGCGGACGGCACGGGCAGTGTTGACAGTCATTGGGATCTCCTTCGTGTTCGAGAGCGTTTCGTCGTGGGGGGTCAGTGCGTGCAGGACCCGGCGCCAGGCCGAGCTCTGGCGGATGCAGATGCGCTCCGACCCCGGCGGTGACGTCGTGCGTCGAGATGGTGCCGATGGGCACAGGGTGCCGGGCCGGAACGAGGGCTGGGAGGTGACCGGCGTCTAGCCTTCGTCGAGCCGGAAGACATACTCCTCGGCGATCCGCTCGTCCGCCCAGCGGGCGATGGTCGCCATGGTCTGCCCGCCGGTGAACCGGCCGGTGACGACGGTCCAGTCGCCGACGGCGATCCGGATCGGGTGGGACTCGATGGTGAACTCGGGGTGCGACGCCCGGATGGGCGTCAGGTACTCCACGAGTGGCTCCACCCCGGTCGCGGCCTGGCCGAACCCCACGCTGCGGACATCGGCGGCGAGGACCTCGGCGAAGACGTCCCAGTCCTGGGCGTTCCAGCCCGCGTAATCCAGCCGGTCCATCAGTGCGAGGTGCCGGGCCTCGCGCCCTGGGGCCA
>CADCWK010000387.1 GCA_902806375.1 uncultured Thermomicrobiales bacterium | reverse complement strand
GATCCTGGGTACCGGCCCGATCCCGCTGACGGTCGGGTGTCGCGAGACTGTGTCGCTCGCCGGGGCTGACCGCACCGATGTCACGGTGCTGAACCACACCGTGCGTCGCGTATCCGGTTCGTCAGGACAGCAGCGCCATCGGGTCGCGTCGCCGGAGGGCGGCGATCAGGCGACCGTCACCGATCGCGGCCAGTGTGACCTCGCGCTCGCGACCATCCAGCCCGGCCAGCTCGGTGTTGGCGAGCCACCCGAAGACGCCCGCCAGTTGCCGGACGAGCGCCAGCCCATAGTCGCGGGCCAGCGCGTCCCGCCCGTATCCCGTCACCCCGGACGCGACCAGGGCGTCATGGTAGGTGGCCAGCAGGCCGGCTTCGACGGTCGCGTCACAGGCCGGGTCGATCGCCCCGGAAAGGAACGTCGCGACATCGACGGCCGCGGGGCCGACACCCGCCGTCTGCCAGTCGGCGACGACGGGCAGCGTCGCGGCGTGGTCGTCGCGAAAGGCGATGTTGTCCAGATGCAGGTCACCGTGGATCAGCGTGCGCGGCGCGGCGGCCAGGGCGTCGAGGACAGCCTCGTACGCCCCGCTCGCCAGCCAGTGAAGGAGCTCGCTGATGTCGGGCGGAACGGTCGCGATGACGTGGTCGGGAAGGCGGGCGAGGTTGCGTTGCAGGCGGACCTGCGCGTCCTCGTGGTCGCCGGTCCACCCTGCCAGCCAGGGCATCGGCGGCACCCGATTCCACCAGGTCCCGTGCATGCGGGCGATCCCGGCCATGACGACGGCGGCGTCGGTCCCGGAGCAGCCGGCGAGGACGTCACCGAACCGGTTATGGGACAGGTCCTCGAGCAGGAGCACCATACCGGCTTCACCGGGGTCGTGCCCCGCGAAGTAGCAGACGGGGGTGGCGATCCCGCTCCGTGCGGCGAGTTCCAGGTAGAAGTGGACCTCGCGGGCGCTCCGGACGAGGTGGGCATCACTCGTCACGGTCGCCGGGACGACCAGGCCGTCCGACGCCGGAGTCCGTGCGGCAAGGGGCAGCTTGGCGATCAGGGTCGACGGGGTCGGTGGCGCCGGGGCCGACCACCCGGCGATCGTCAGACGGAGGATTCGGCCCGTGAAACCACGCTCCTCGCCGATCTCCTCGCGGTCGAGCTCATGGATCGTCACATCGGGAGCGATCGCGCCGGTGCTCCTCAGCGCTCCCGTCAGCCAGCCGGGTGTGATGTCGTCCGGGTCGCGGGGGATCTGCATCGGCCGTCGCCCTCCACGCTCTGCCGGCCCTGACCGGCAGCATCGGACCGCACCGCCGGATGTCCGGTACCATTGTGCGCATATCCGGTCGGTGCTAGGCTTCGGACGTACGTACACCCTTCACCCAGAACCCACCGGCGAGGCACCGATGACCCGCATTATCGCCTTCTTCAACCAGAAGGGCGGCACCGCCAAGACCACGAGTACGCTCAACGTGGCCGCGGCCCTCGTCGAGCGCGGCCGTCGGGTGCTCGCGATCGACCTCGACCCGCAGGCCAGCCTGACCATGGCGGTCGGCGTCGACATCGCCGCCCTGGATGCGTCCGTCTACGACCTGCTCATCGACGAGACGGTCGAGATCCCGGACGTGATCGTCCCGACGACGCTCCCGGGCGTCGACCTGGTCCCCTCGCATCCCGACCTCGCCGCCGCCGAGCTGGAACTGCTCAGCGTGCTGGAGCGGGAGCGGCAACTGGACTACCGGCTCCGCGGCGCGGACCTGTCGGCCTACGACTACGTCCTGATCGACTCACCACCCGCCCTCAACGTGCTCTCGATCAACATCCTGATCGCCTCGACCGACCTGATCATCCCGATCGAGCCGCACCCGCTGTCGCTGATGGTGCTCGGTCGCCTGTTCGAGACGGTCAACCGGATCCGGCGGCTCAACCCGCGCCTGCGGGTGCTCGGCTTCCTCCCGACCAAGGTCCACCACTCGTCGCGGCTGGCCAGCGACATGCTGACGGCCCTCGCGGAGGAGTTCCCCGAGCTGGACCGGCTGCCATCGATCCCGCTGTCCGTCCGCAGCGCCGAGTCGGCCGCCGAGCGGGTCAGCGTCCTCAACTACATGCCGAAGTCGTCCGTCGCGGCGGCCTACCGTGACGTCGGCGCCTGGATCGAGCGTGACGGCGAAGTGGTGACGATCGGCGAGGCGCCGGTCGTCGCCGGGCGGACGCCGGACCTCGGAGATGACTGACCGCGGGGCGGCCCGGCGCCGCCGCTTCACCGTCGACAGCCTCTTCACGGACAGTCGCCCCCAGGCCGTCGGCGTCCGCGACCTCGTCGAGGCCAAGGAGATCCAGCTGGAGCGGATCCGCTCCGACCCCTCCCAGCCGCGGCAGACCTTCGACGAGGAGAAGCTCGAGGAGCTCGCCGCCAGCATCCGGCTGGAGGGCGTGCTCCAGCCGATCGTCGTGAGATACGAAGCCGGGCGCGACATCTACATCATCGTCCAGGGCGAGCGGCGCTGGCGGGCGTCCCGGATGGCCGGGTTGACCAGCATCCCGGCCATGGTCCGCGACGTCCCGATCGAGCGGCGCCTGATCCAGCAGCTCATGGAGAACATCGTCCGCGACGACCTGAACGCGCTGGACCGGGCCTCGGCGCTGCGGGCGCTCAAGGTCCAGCTGCGGGA
>CADCWK010000386.1 GCA_902806375.1 uncultured Thermomicrobiales bacterium | reverse complement strand
GTGGAGCGCGGCACGTAGTGGCAGATGAAGGAGCGGCGGAAGCGGTCCGCGCTGCTGTTCGGACCGGAGCCATGGACCAGGGTGCCGTTGAAGAACAGCATGTCGCCGGGCGCCATGTCGACCGGGATCTGCTCGAGTCCCGGCGGCGGCGCGACGTACTCGCGCGTGAAGGACAGCGCCGAGTCGGACTCCTCGGGGCAGAACAGGTCCATCGCGTGGGTGCCCGGCACGACCTCGAGGCCGCCGTTCTCCCGGTCGACGAAGTCCAGCGCGCACCAGGCGGCGATGCAGGTGCCGGGGTCGACGTTGAGGAAGAAGTTGTCCTGGTGGAGGGCCTGCCCGCGACCACCCGGCGGCTTGAAGTACAGCATGCTCTGGGCGGCCAGCGCCTCCTCGCCGAACAGGTCGGCCAGGACGGGCTCCAGCCGGCTGTCGAGCAGGTAGCGCCGCGCGACGTCGTTGAAGCGGTGCGGGTGCATGACCCGGGGGTACATCTTGAGCGGGTCGCCGCTGGCCTCTTCGACCGTCTTCGGCTCGAAGAATCCCGGCACCGGGCCGTTGCGGTGCATCTCGGTGAACGTCTCGCGGAGGAGCTCGACCTCCTCCGGCCGGTAGAAGCCGCGGAGGACGAGGTAGCCCTCCGCGGTGAACTGGTCGAGCTGCTCCCGGGTCAGCGCCCGGAGCCCCTGGGTCGTGGTCTCTGCCTGTGCCGCTGCCACCATGGGAGCGCGTCTCCTGTGTCGGTGCGGTCGACCGGTGCCTACCGGGTCGGTTCACGTAGTGATCGCAATGATACGGCCGTCCCACAGGCAGCGAAAGTCGGTCTCTCACCGTGCAGCCGCCACCGCAGTGCCCAGTGACGGACCGGCGTGAGGCGATCGAGCGCGTTCCGGAAAGCCCCGGCTGCCCACGGATCGGACGCGAATCAGCACACGACATTCAGCGGACGATCGTGTCACTTGTGCACAAGTTCCACTGGCCATGATTGTGCAGAATGACTACAACATCGGATTTGCTGATAGTCCGGGCTCCCGATCGACCCCAGGGACGTCACCCATGTCGATACCCCGCAGACGACAACCGCATCGACCCTTGCCGCCCTAGACACCGGATTTCCCGTAGAAGCATCGTCCAGGCTCGACGGCGGACCCGGAGCGACCCGTCCCTATAGACGTTTCTACTCTACCGAGCGCTGGGCCCGGGCTGGCGTGATGGACGCATGGGTCACCACTCGGCCCGTCCCGTCACCCGGGGCTGGAGGAGGGCGTATCAAGACGGGACGATCCGTCCTACCGACCTCCGCTCTGGCTCCGCACTCGTCATGGGTGCCATTACGAGGTTAGTGGGAGAGATTCCTACCGCGCTCCCCGGTGCCGCAGGAGGCAGTGCCCCCGACGCAGCTACCAGCAGACCGGTCCTCAAGTGGAGACAGGGAGGTCACCATGGTGTATCGCGTCGCGATCAACGGCTTCGGCCGGATTGGCCGGAATGTCTTCAAGGTGATCGAGAACGGCGGGTACTCCGATCTCTTCGAGGTCGTCGCCGTCAACGGCCGCAGCAGTCCGTCATCCTCGGCCCACCGGCTCAGGTTCGACTCCACCTACGGACGCTTCGACGCCGACGTGACGAGCGATGCCGACGCGATCACGGTCAACGGTCGACGCGTGCAGGTCCTGTCGGAGAGAGATCCCACCAACCTGCCCTGGCGTGACCTAGACATCGATCTCGTCATCGAATCGACCGGCCGCTTCACAGATGCCGCCGATGCGCGAGGGCACATCACGGCGGGAGCGAAGAAGGTCATCATCACCGCCCCCGCCACCGGAGAGGACATCACCATCGTCCTCGGCGTCAATGAGACGGCCTACGACGCCGGCAGGCATGACATCCTCTCCAACGCCTCCTGCACGACCAACTGCCTCGCCCCGGTCGCCAAGGTGCTGCTGGACGAGTTCGGGATCAGACGTGCCCTCGTCACCACGGTGCACTCCTATACGGCCGACCAGGTCCTGGTCGATGGCTCGCACGATGATCCCCGACGGGCCCGCGGTGCCGCCCAGAACATCGTCCCGACCTCGACGGGCGCGGCTCGGGCTGTCGGGCTGGTCCTGCCGGAACTCCAGGGCGTGTTCGAAGGGTTTGCCCTCCGGGTCCCAACACCCACCGTATCGATCATCGACCTGGTCGTGGAGACGGAACGAGTCGCGACCACCGACGCCATCAACGACGTCTTCCGGGCCGCCTCGGGGCGTGACCAGTTCCGGGCCATCCTCGCCTACAGCGACGAAGAACTCGTCTCCAGCGACTTCCGTGGCGACACCCACTCGGCGATCGTCGACGGGCCGTCGACCATGGTGACCGGCGGGACGCTGGTCAAGGTGGTCGCCTGGTACGACAACGAGTGGGGCTACTCCTGCCGGGTCGCCGACCTGACGGCCATGGTCTGCGAGACCGGTTTTCCGAACGTCTGACCGATGAGAGGACCGGTGTGGAGCGGCCCATTAACCCGGTCGGGCCCCGGAACCAGGATGCGGACCCGTAACGGGCTCTACCGGCCGGCGACCGCCATGCCCCGGACGGCCGGGATGAGGCGTTCGGCGAGCAGGGCGACGACGCCGTCATCGGTGATGTTGGGCAGGCTGATGATCGGGTGGTCGACCCCGAGG
>CADCWK010000385.1 GCA_902806375.1 uncultured Thermomicrobiales bacterium | reverse complement strand
AGGGCTACGGCGCCCCGGTGATCGACATCGGGCACTCCTGGGTCGGCGCGGACTACAGCCGGGTCGTCGGCACCATGCGCAACTTTGTCCCCGAGCGGGTCGTCCGGGCGACTGGCAAGATGACGAAGATCAACATCGACGACGGCGACATCTACATCGGCGAGTACACCAACGGCGTGATCAGTTCCGTCCAGACCAGCTTCGTCACCGTTGGCAACTACCCGGGTATCGAAGTCCGCCTCTACGGGTCCAAGGGCGCGATCATCTGCCGGCTGATCGAGGAGTTCGGCATCGCCGAGACGATCAAGGTCGCGACGCCGGACGACGTCGAGTTCCGCCAGCTGGAGATCCCGGCCGAGTTCTACCCGGAGGGCGGCCACCCCGGCGAGTCGTGGCGGACGCTGTTCTACGCCAACCTGATCAAGGACTTCCTCGACGAGCTGACGACCGACACTGGCGCCAACCAGGGCAACTTCCGCGACGGTGCCTGGGTCCAGGAGGCGATCAACGCCGTCGAGCTGTCGTTCCACGAGCGCCGCTGGGTGGACCTGCCGCTGCCGCGGTAGGGGACGTGGTAGTGGCCGGACTTCTCCCCCCCGGCCCGGCTCCGGTGAGAGCAGGGATGGCGAAGTCTGTCTTGGAGGGGAAGCGTCCTGGTGGCGGAGAGACCTCTCCCCCCGGCCCCCTCTCCGGCTCCCGGATCGCTCCGTTCGGCTGGCGCCTCACTGCGACTCACCAGTCCCGGAGAGGGGGAGAACGGGCACCTGGTGGATGGTGTCAGTCCTGGGTGCTGGGTAAGACGAGCCGACAGCCAGATTGGAGACGGGACGCCATGGACAGCACCGTATCCCGGCGGGTCACGGCCGCGCGAGACCTGCGACAGCGGCAGACTCCGTCGGAGGCGGCACTCTGGTCCAGGTTGCGACGGCAGCAGCTCGGAGTCACGTTCCGGCGCCAGCATGTCATCGGGCCGTTCGTCGTCGACTTCTGCTGCCTCACCGCCAGACTGGTCGTGGAGCTCGACGGGGCGATCCATGACCTCGAGGATGTGCGCGAGCAGGATGCCTGGCGGACTGAGTACCTGGAGGAGCGCGGCTTCACCGCCATCCGGTTCACCAACGATGACGTCCTCAGCCAGCCCGAGACCGTGGTCGCCGCCATCCGCGGTCACCTGATCTGACCAGACACGTCCGCCAGACGTTCTCCCCCTCTCTGGGATCGGTGACGCGAAGACGCCCGCAGGCGTCGGAGCGCACCGGGAGCCGGAGAGGGGGCCGGGGGGAGAGGTCCACTCACCATGACGGCGCTTGGCGTCACGCCGCCTTTGTCGCTACACCCGGAGCAAGCACCCATGACACCGAACTCGCCCCCTGACCGGACGTGACCGCCAGACGTTCTCCCCCCCTCTGGGGCCGGGGGGAGAGGTCCGCTCCGCCACCACCACACTACGGAGACTCAGCCCACCATGCTCAACACGACCTCCGCCCCGGCCTTCGACGCCTGGCTGGACGCCTTCTTCGCGTCCCACTACCGCCGCAACCCGGTCAACGCCACCTTCACCGGAATCCACGACCACGACCACGGTTTGCCCGACACCTCGCCGGACGCGATCGCCGCGAACCGGGAGGAGATGACGCGGCTGCGGCGGGAACTGGCCGCGCTGCCGGACGAGCAGCTCGATGAGGCGCGGCGGCACGACCGGGTGCTGGCCGACGGGGCACTGGGACTGGCGCTGTGGGAGGACCAGTCGGGTCACTTCCAACTGGGCAACCCGAGCTACTACACCGGCGAGGCCGTCTTCGCCGTCATGGCGCTGTTCCACCGCGACGCCGAACCGGTGGCCGACCGGGCCGCCGCGGCCGAAGCGCGGATGCGGGCGATCCCGGCCTTCCTCGCCCAGGGCCGGGAGAACGTCACCTCCGCGCCACGCGCCTGGACCGAGCGGGCGATCCGGGAGTCGCGGTCGGGCATCGCCTACTTCGGTGACGGCTTCGGGCTGCTCATGGATGAGCGCGCGATCCGATCCGACGGGCTGGCCGATGTGGCAGCGATTGCCACCGACGCCCTGCGGGAGCACCTCGACTGGCTGGAGGGGACGCTGCTACCCGCGACCAACGAGCGCTACGCCGCCGGCCGGGAAGCCTTCGAGCGCTACCTGCGCCTGGGCCACCAGCTCGCGCCGGAGCAGGACGCTGCCTGGGTCGACCGGTACGCCCGCGCCGCGATGGCCAGCGCCCGCCAGACGCTCGAAGACCGCGCCCGCGAACTGGACCCGGCAACCGGATGGCCCGACCAACTGGCCCGGCTGGCCGACGACCATCCAGCGGCTGACGGCTACTACGGCGCCTACACGGAAACCTGGCTCCGGGCCAGGGATGCCGCTATCGCCGCCGACCTGGTGACGTGGCCCGACTACCCGATCGACTACGGTCCCTTCCCGGAATCCGACCGCGCTGCGGCGGGCGGGCTTTACTACCTGTTCTACCGCTGCCCAGCCCCGCTGGGCCGACCGGAGACGCACTTCTACCGGGTCACGCCGATCGAACCCGACATGCCGGAGGAAGAGCAGGCGGCGAAGCTGCGCGCCACCAACGACGCCGTCATCAAGCTCAACCACGTCATCCATCACGGCGGGATTGGCCACCACGTGCAGAACTGGAACGCCTTCCGGGCCGC
>CADCWK010000384.1 GCA_902806375.1 uncultured Thermomicrobiales bacterium | reverse complement strand
TTCTACCTGGGGAATCCCGTGGATCTCCTGCTGCTCTACCCGGACGGGATGGTCCACCGGCAGGCACTGGGGCAGGACCTCCTGCATGGCATGGCGGTCCAGTTCCTGGTCCCTGGCGGTGTCTGGCAGGGGAGCCGGCTCCGGGACGGAGGAGAGTTCGCGCTCATGGGCACGACCATGACACCGGGTTTTCGCTTCGAAGCGTACGAGCGTGGCGAGCGGGACGCACTGACGCGTACCTACCCGGACGCGGTGAGTGACATCCGGCTGCTGACGCGAGCGTGATGGTGGCTCGTCGACCCGGCAGGGGGTCGGCAGGATGGTAGATTGACGCGGAGAGCGCCCGGCATCGTGGGGCGGGCGCGGGCAGGCCGACCCTGGCCATATGGAGGGACCCGTCGCGTGGACATTCTTCTTCCCGCCGCTGGATTCGGCACGAGGCTCCGACCGCAGACCTGGAGCAAGCCGAAGCCGCTGGTCAGCGTCGCGGGCAAGCCGATGCTCGCCCACGTCATGGACCGCCTGCTGCCCTACAACCCGACCCAGGTCACGTTCGTGACCGGCTTCCTCGGCGACCAGCTCGAAGCGTGGGCCCGCGCCACATTGCCGATCCCGTCCACCTTCGTCGAGCAGCCCGAGATGAAGGGGCAGTGCGACGCGATCATCCGGGCGCGGCACCTGATCCCCGACGACCATGACGCTTTGATCCTGTTCCCCGATGCGATCTTCGAGGCTGACTTCTCGCCGCTGGCGTCGCTGTCGGCCGACGCCGCGATGTTCACGAAGACGGTCGAGGACCCCTCCGCGCTGGGGATCGCCGTCGTCGAGGACGGCAGGATCGTCCGGCTGGTCGAGAAGCCGAAGGAGCCGATCTCCAATCTCGCAGTGATCGGCATCTACTACGTCAAACGGATGGGCGATCTCTACGAGGCGATCGAGGAGCAGATCCGGCGTGACATCAGCATCAAGGGCGAGTACTACATCGCCGATGCCTTCCAGTTGATGATCGACGCCGGCAAGCGGATCGTCCCCCTCCCCGTCACCGAGTGGGAGGACTGCGGCAACCCGACCGTCCTGCTCCAGACCAACCGCTATCTGCTCGACCGGATGGATACAGTCGATGAGCAGCGCGGCAGCGCCACGATCCTGGCTCCCAGCGCTGTGGCCGAGGACGCCGTACTGGAGCGCTGCATCGTCGGCCCGTACGCGAGCGTCGGCGCGGGTGTCGAGATCCGGGACTCCGTCGTCCGCGACACGATCGTCGAGGACGGAGCGTCGATCTCGTCGGCGGTCATCGAGCACTCAGTGATCGGTCGCCGGGCCAGCGTCACCGGGACTGCCAGCCGGCTGAACATCGGCGACACCTCCGGCATCGAGGTATGACGACGTCCCCCACGGACGACTGGCTGGAGCTGGCCGTCGAGGTCCACATGGAGGCGGTCGAGCCGGTCTCGGAGCTGTTCGCCCGCTATGGCTTCAACGAGGGCGTCGTCATCGAGGAGCCTTACCTGCAGGAACGCGACGGCGACAACGTCCGCGTCGATACCTCGCGGCCGGTCATCATCCGGACGTTCCTCGCGGCGGCCGATGCCGACCCGGCGAAGCTAGAGGAGATCCGGCGCGGTCTGTTCCACCTCAACCAGATCCGACCCGTCGGCGAACTCGTCATTACCGGGCGGGCGGAGGAGGACTGGGCGCACACCTGGAAGGCGTTCTACCAGCCGGTGCGAGTCGGGCGGAAGGTCGTCGTTCGGCCGCCGTGGCGGGACTATGAGGAAGCCCCCGGTGACGTCGTCGTCATCCTCGATCCGGGGATGGCGTTCGGGACGGGCACGCACCCGACCACGCGGCTGGCGATGATGGGCCTGGAAGCGGCGATCACGCCCGGTGACACGGTGCTCGACGTCGGGACGGGCTCGGGCGTCCTCGCGATCGCGGCGGCGAAGCTCGGAGCGGCCTCTGTTGACGCCAACGACATCGAGCCGGTCGCCGTCCGGTCCGCCCGGGAGAACGTGGGCCGAAACGACCTGACGGTTGCCGTTCGGGTCGAGGAGGGGACGGCAGGGGCCGACGGGCCGTTCCCGGGGACGTACTCGCTGGTGGTCGCCAACATCATCGCCCGCGTGCTGATCGAACTGGTCGACGGGATCACGACTGCCGTCGCGCCCGGCGGCACACTCGTGCTGGCCGGCATCATCGAGGGACGCGAGGCGGACGTCATAGGAGCCTACGCTGCACGCGGCTTCACGGTGACCGACCGTGACCAGATCGAGGACTGGGTCGGCATGACCCTGCGCCGCGCGAGTTAGCGCCCCCCTCGCGGGCGCTGAGCGACGAACGGGCAAGGGGACCGGTATAGCACCGGTCCCCTTGCCCGTTCGTCGCTCAGCTAATCCTTCAAATCGCGTCCGGCTCAGGACTCCCTCCACCGGGACCAGCGCGTCGAACGCGACCGCAGGTCGAGTGAGTGATCCGGGAGTCGGCGAGGGTTCGGAGGAGGAGAGCCCTGTTCGCCGCCGCGACGATCCGTCTGAGACCGGTGCGTCCAGCCGGATCCCGTATCACGGCGTTCCGGACGGACGCTCCGCATCGTCGGCCGGGACCGGGACGGGTTCCGGGGAAGCCGGCCGGCGATGGGCCAGGTGGGATACCGTCCGGGCCCCGAGGTGACCAACAGCGCCGACCGTGTCGGTCGCGATCGCGGTCGGGCGCCGCCGGATCTCCTCGCCCCGGCCCCGGTAGCGGTGCATCGACCACCAGAGCGTGAGGGTCTCCCTCATCGCGTGGGCGATCACCCGGAGATTGGCGCCGGTGGCGGTGCCAGCCACCCGTGGGTAATGGTTGACGGCGACCTGCTGGAGCGTCGCGCCCTTGCGCCGCAGCCGGGCCTGCATCTCGGTGTTGATCAACGCCCCGCTCGACGTCAGCGGGATCGCTCGCAGCATGTCGCCCCGGAAGACCTTGAACGCGCAGTCGATGTCACGCATATGGACACCATAGAGTGCCCGGACGACCGTGTTGAAGACCTCCGCGTTCACGCGACGGTGGAGTGGATCGCTTCGCTCGCGCCGGAAACCGGCGACGATATCGAACGACCCGATGAATGGGCTCAGCAGGGCAAGATCGTTGATGTCGAACTGCCGATCGCTGTCCATGAACATGACGAAGTCGCAACTCGTCGCGTTGAACCCGGAGACCAGCGCGCCACCGTAGCCACGGTTGACCTCATGGTGGACGGGCTTCACCTCCGGGTGAGCCGTCGCCAGCTCCTGCAGGATTGCCCGAGTCCCGTCGCGGCTGCCGTCGTCGACCACGATGATCTCGAAGGTATCCGTGAAGCGGGGCAGGACGTCCAGCGCCTGTTCGACCACGATCCCGATGTTGGCTTCCTCGTTGTGCGCCGGCAGGACCAGCGACAGGCTCCCAGGGATCCGGGACGGCTCCGGACGCGATGCCTGCTGTGAATGACTCATCATGCACCTCCTGTCATAATCGCGGACGATCCATATGCCGACGGAACGCGGAATGGGGGCACGACCATGGTCGTGCCCCCGCCCGACGCTGGACCCCTAGAAGGGAATAGCCGAGAAGTCGCAGTTCCCGAAGTTGCTCCCACCGCTGGCAGGCGAGGCTCCCTGTTGGTCAGGACTGACGATGTAGACGTTCCCGTTGGATTTGAAGTACGTCTCGTAGGTGTACTCCCGGACCACTTCTCCTGTGGTCGCGTCGAGCACCGTCCGGGTGAACGAGACCGCGAGTCCGTCGAGCGGCGCTTCGGAATGGACGACGCACCCCGCTTCCATGCCGTGATTGACGACCTCGATGTCTTCGGTCGGCGGGATCGGGTCACTCTGGACCGGCTCGCCGAGCTGGACGTCCCATTTCGTTTCCGGGCCGTAGATGTTCACGACGACGTGCGAGCCGTCCACGAACGACTCGATCAGCAACCAGCCGTCCGTCGGGTTCTCGAACTTGAAGTCGCCGCCGGACATCGGATCTTCGTCCGGCTGCAGGATCGAGGCGTCGAAGCCGGGACCCCAGCCATCGCGCTCGTAGAACTCGATCCGCTGCGCGTGCGGCCACCATTCGGCGATCGGCAGCCCGGCCCGCATGGCGGCCCGGAAGACGGTCGTCGACACCTGACAGATTCCGCCGCCGATCCCGCGACCGATTCGCTCGGCCATGATGACCCGCGCTTCGACGTACCCCAGCTCGGTCGAGATCACCCCGATCGACTGGTTGAAGCTGAAGATCTCGCCGGGCGCGACCAGCGTCCCGTTGAGCAGGTTCGCGCCGACGCCGATGTTGGTGGCGCGGCCATAGTCCGAACCGGAGTAGTTGGAGTCGCCACGACCCAGCTGGCTCGTGATGCCGAGCGCGCCGAGGTTGTTGCTATCGACCGCGGGCTTGAGCACGTTGACCGGAATGGTGACCGCGCGGTGGTCGCCCATCATGCTGGCGGCAACTTCGGTCGCGAAGGCTTCCGGTCGGAGCTCGTGGCCGTCCGTGCTCCACTCGACCGAGACCGGGCCCTGGTTCCAGCCGACCTCCGCATCGACCGGCTCCAGGTAGACGGCCGTCGCGAACTCGAGCGACAGGAACTCGGCGAGCGCCACCTCATCGACGCGGAGGCTCACCGCGTCGGCGCCGAGCTTGCTCTTGTCGTTGTCCTGGATGATGAACTGGCTGATCTGCGCCGGCTGCAACGTCCACGACTGGTCTGCGAACGCGATCTCGATCGGCTCGGACAGCGCGGCCCTGACCTGGGCCTCGGCACCGGTGAGGTCACCGGAGCGGACGTTCGGGATCCAGGCCACGACCGGGAGGTCGGTGCGTGACGGGACGAGATCCGTCACGGCGGCCATGATCTGACTCCCTGCCAGCTCGCGGTCGACGACGGTCCCCTCGACCTCTGGTTCGATCCGGACATCCGTCCCGTCGATGGCGAGAAACGCGTCATGTGGCACGAGGCCGAGCTGTTGGTCGACCCCATCGAACCAGGCATTGAGCGTGGCGTAGTCCACCGACGCGTAGAGCGGTACCTGGTGGTCGCTCTGGAGCAGGTCCCCGGCTACCCGGAGCCGATCCACCGCATCGGCCTCCCGACCATAGGCGTACGCTTCGGCGAGACTGCGATCCGTATCGAAGGTGACACCGAGCTCAGCGAGCGTCGGCCGGAACTCCTGGCCCTCGAAGGTGAAGACGACACTCTCGGTGTTGAGTTGATCGACACGTGCCCCGAGGGCGGCGCTGGCCTCGTCTCGCGGCATCCCGCCGAGGGCGACGCCCGCGACCGAGATCGCCGGGTAGACCTTGCCGCCGTAGGCCATGCGGAACCCGACCAGGACCAGCACGAACACGAGGGCGGCCAGGGCGATGCCGGTCAGCGCGCGCGTGACGACTCGTCGCGTCCGGCGCTGCGTCTCGGGGGAAGCCGTCGCCCAGGGGTTGAGGGCGGCGAGGGGGTTCGTGCGGGCGGTAGTCGAGTCTTCGGACGCATTGCGGGCGCGTCCGAAGCCCTGGAAGCCGGGTAGTGGTCTCGGCTCGTTTGCCTGCACAGTTATCAACCCCTCGGTCTGTGAGATGTTCTGTCTGGGCACGCGCAAGCACGACGTCGACATGGTCGCGCGGCGGGCATGGCTATGCTTCGAGCCGGAGCTTGACGCGGCCGAATTGTACGATGTCTCCGGGCTGCACGCCCGCCGATCCGTTGACCGGCTGGTCGTTGATGGAGGTCCCGTTGGTACTGCCGAAGTCCGTGACCCACCAAGTGCCGCCATTGTAGGCAATTTCTGCGTGGTTGGTGGAGACGAATGGCTCGTCGAGCGCGATCGTGCTCTGCGGGTGCCGGCCGACCGAGTTGCTGGGTTGGAGCAGGAACGTCTGTCCGACCAGTGCGGCCGTCTCGCCACCCTCCACGACCACGACCCGGTGGGCGGGGGCCGCTTCCGCCCGGCCACTGGCGACCGTCCCGAGGACGAACAACTCCCGCAACTGGACCCGGAACAGCTGGTAGAGGAAGAAGTAGATCAGGAAGATGAAGAGCACCCGCAGCAGCAGGAGAAACCATTCGGCCGGGAGTTCGAGCGACGTCAGTGCATCGGGCATAGGGTGGCCGGCTCACTCCTGCTCAGGCGTCGTAGTGCAACAGTTGGGTCTGGACGCCGCCGAACGTGACCTCGTCGCCGGGCTGGACCAGGTAGCTCCGGACCGGCTGGCCGTTGACCTTGGTCCCGTTGGTGCTGCCGAGGTCGATCACGTGGATGTGGTGCCCGTTGCGCTCCAGGCGGGCGTGGTGGCGGGAGACGTCGCCGCCCTCCAGCACGATGTCGTTGTCGAACGACCGGCCCACCGTCGTCACCGGGTTCCGGATGATGACCTCTTCCCCCTGCCGCGGCCCGGACAGCACCCGCAGGCGCTGGGGCGCCAGGCCCGTCTCTCGCTCGATCACCCGGTAGATCTCGGTCCGCTGCTGGACGTTCTGGGCGGCTGGTCCGACATCGGGCCGGTCCGAGATCGTCGCCCGGACGTTGATCGTCCGCCGGGGTACCTTGGCGTCGCCGGTGATCTGGACCCGGACCCGGTCGATCAGGGTGAAGCCGCGCTCGGCCGCCAGGCGGGTCAGCCAGCCCTCCATCTGCCGGTTCAGGCCATTGATGTAGTCGACGAACTGGAGCATGTCCTGCGGGTGCATCGCGACCTGGTAGTCGTTCGGGACGAGTGTGGCGTTGGTCGAGGCGACCCGGTTGTCGAGCATGGCGCGTTCGAGCTTGCGGCCGATCTCGGCCGGCTGGACGGGACTGTTGAAGACCCGGCCGATCGAGCCTTCCATCAGCCGCTGAAACGAACGCTCGAAGACGTCGATGATCTTCACTGGCCATTCCCCGCCGGTCCGTCATCCCCGGCCCGAACCGTCGTCGACGCGTTCGCCTCTCGGCGTGCAGTATAGAGTCTGGGTCACGGCGAGCGACCAGCCGATCGCCACGTTTCCACGACCGGAGCCAGACTGGCTACCGCGCCGGCGAAGCCGCCGGTCACCCCGGGGAGAGGTCCATGACCAGCGGAATGATTCGAATCGGGCCGTCGATCCTGGCGGCGGACTTTCGTCGACTGGGCGAGCAGATCGCCGAGGCGGAGGCGGCCGGTGCCGACTACCTGCATGTCGACGTCATGGACGGGCGCTTCGTCCCGAACATCTCGATCGGGTTACCCGTCCTGGAGGCGGTCCGCGCGGCGACGACCCTGCCGATCGACGTCCACCTGATGATCGTCGAGCCGGACCGGTGGGTGGAGCGATTCGTCCGGGCCGGCGCCGATGTCCTGACTGTCCACGTCGAGGCCTGTGACCACCTGGACCGGACGCTCCATGCCATCGCCGAGGCCGGCGCTGAGCCGGGCGTGACCCTCAACCCCGCGACGCCCCTCGTCTCGCTGGAGGAGGTGCTGCCGATCGTCCGGCAGGTGCTCGTGATGAGCGTCAACCCCGGCTACGGGGGGCAGGCGCTGATCCCGTCGTCGCTGCGCAAGATCCAGCGGCTCCGGACGATGCTCCATGACCAGAACCCGTCCTGCCGGATCCAGATCGACGGCGGCGTCAACGCGTCCAACATCGCCGCCGTCGTCGCGGCGGGCGCCGACACCATCGTCGCCGGGACAGCCGTCTACAGCGCCGGGCGGTCGGTCGCGGAATCGATGGCGCTGCTCCGGGGAGCGATCGCCGGGACGACGCCGGGATAACGGGTGGACGGGCGGGGGCCGGACAACGTTGCCCGGCCTCCGCTCCCTTGCCGTCTGCTCCGCGGCCTGTCCCTACAGGGCGGCGATGACGGCGTCCGCCATCCCGGTGGTGCCGGCGGCCTTGCTCGCATCCCGGTCCTGCCGGAGGTCATAGGTGACCTGCTGGCCATCGCCGATGACCCTCGCGACGGCCGCCTCGACCCGCTCGGCGGCGGCCTGCTCCCCGATGTGCCGGAGCAACAGGGCGCCGGACAGGATCATCGCGGTGGGGTTCGCCTCGTTCTTGCCAGCATGGCTGGGCGCCGAGCCATGGATCGGCTCGAAGACGGCGCTGTCCGGGCCGATGTTGCCGCCTGGTGCCACGCCGAGGCCCCCGATCATCCCGGACACGAGGTCGGAGACGATATCGCCGTAGAGATTCGGCATCACCAGCACGTCGTACTGCGACGGCTTCTGCATGAGCTGCATGCACATGTTATCGATGATCCGGTCGTTGAACTGGATGTCCGGGTACTCCTCCGCGACCTCCTGGGCGACCCGCAGGAACAGGCCGTCGGTGAATTTCATGATGTTGGCCTTGTGGACGGCCGTGACCAGCTTGCGACCGTTCTGGCGGGCGTATTCGAAGGCGAACTTCACGATCCGGCGCGAGCCTTCGTCCGTGATCTGTTTGAGTCCGATCGAGGCGTCCATCGGGATCTTCTTCGCGCTACGAGCGTTGATCTCGCCGATGAGGTGACGAGCGTCTTCGGTCCCCGTGTCGAACTCCACGCCGATGTAGCTGTCCTCGATGTTCTCCCGGACGACGACGAGGTCGACGTGGTCGAACACCGACTGGACGCCCTGGATCGTCCGGCCCGGCCGGAGATTGGCGTACAAGCCGAGTTCATGGCGGAGGGCGACGTTAACGCTGCGGAAGCCCTTGCCGATCGGAGTGGTCATCGGGCCCTTGAGGCCGATCCGGTTGGTCCGGATGCTGTCCAGCGTCGCGGCCGGCAGGAGCTCCCCCTCGGACTCGAGGGCCACGACTCCGGCCTGGCGCAGGTCCCACTGGAAGGGGACGCCTGTCGCCTCGAGGACACGGCGGGCGGCCTCGGTCACTTCGGGGCCGATCCCGTCGCCGGGGATGAGGGTCACGGTGTAGGTCATGGCTGGTCGTTCTCCCTGGGAATCACCGGCAAACCCGCGTGCCGGTCGCGCCTGGCACCACTGCCTCGGCCCTCGCGGGCCGGCGACGGGCGGTATTGTCGCATGCGCCCCAGTGGAGACCGCCCGTCCCCCGTCCCGCCTGCTACAGTCCCGCCGACGATGCGGGGATCCGTGGCGGGAGGGGACCGGAATGGCGAAGCAGCGACGCGGACCGGTAGTGCTGGCGATCCTGGACGGCTGGGGACTGGCCGAACCCGGTCCCGGGAACGCCGTCGCGACGGCCGACACCCCGGTCATGGACCGCCTGCTGGCGACCTGTCCGAATGCGACCCTGCGGGCATCGGGCGAGGACGTCGGCCTTCCCGGCGGGCAGATGGGCAACTCCGAGGTCGGGCACCTCAACCTGGGGGCGGGCTTCGTCGTCTACCAGTGGCTGACCCGGCTCGACCAGGAGGTGAAGAACGGAACCCTCGGGACGAACCTCGCGCTCCGCGACGCGATGGGGACGCTGATTGGAGCGGTGCGTGGCGTCTCCGACACCGAGCAGAACAACCGGCTGCACCTGATCGGGCTGGTCAGCGACGGCGGCGTCCACAGCCATATCCAGCATCTGGTCGGCCTGCTCCGCATGGCCCACCAGCTCGGCCTGCGGGGTGCGGACGTCCTGATCCACGTCATCACCGATGGGCGGGACACGCCACCCGACTCGGCGTCGAGGTACGTCGCCGACCTCCAGGCAACGATCGACGGGCTCGGTGTGGGGGTCATCGCGACGGTCTCGGGCCGGTATTACGCCATGGACCGGGACAACCGCTGGGAGCGCACCGAGCTGGCCTGGCGAGCGATGGTCCGGGGCGACGGACCGGCTGCCGAGTCCGCCGTGGCTGCCGTCGCGGCGTCGCAGTCGGCCGGGATCACCGACGAGTTCATCGAACCCCGCGTGCTCCCGGTGGATGGGCGGCCCTACGGCGGGATGCGGGACGGTGACCGGGCGATCTGGTTCAACTTCCGCTCCGATCGCGCCCGCCAGCTGGTCTCGGCGATGGTCTCGCCCGACTTCGATGGTTTCGACCGGGGCGACTGGCCACGGCTCGTCGTCGTGACGCTTACCGAGTACCAGGAAGGATTGCCGGTCACGGTGGCCTACCGGGAGGCGGACATCGCCCACCCGCTGGCCTCCGAGATCAGTCGGGCCGGCCTGACGCAATACCACGCGGCCGAGACCGAGAAGTATCCCCACGTCACGTACTTCCTCAACGGCGGCCGGGAGGCGCCGTTCGAGGGGGAGACGCGGGAGATGGTCTCGTCGCCCAAGGTCGCCACCTACGACCTCCAGCCCGAGATGAGCGCCGCATCATTGACCGACAAGGTCGTCGCGGCGGTAAGGGACGGGGGCTTCGACTTCATGGTCGTGAACTTCGCCAACGGTGACATGGTCGGCCATACGGGCGATTTTGATGCCGTGGTCCGTGCCATCGAGACGGTCGACGATTGCCTCGGTCGGCTGATCGACGCGACGCTGGGAGCGGGTGGGGTATTGCTGGTCACGGCCGACCACGGCAACGCCGAGGAGATGATCGACTCGGCCTCCGGTGGTCCGCTGACGTCGCACACCACGAACCCGGTGCCCGTCATCCTTGTCACGGCGCATGATGACCCGGACCGGCATGTGTCCCTGCGAACCGACGGCATCCTGTCGGCGGTCGCCCTGACGGTCCTCGACCTGCTCGGCCTGGTCCCCCCGGAGTCGATGACGCAGACGTCGCTGATCCAGCGGGATTGATGGCGGCCGCCGCCCCGGTGCCTGGGGGCGTTGGCCGGGACGTGGCGCTCTCCCTGCCGGTCCGCGATGTCGTGTGCCAGGCGGTCCCCGGCGATCACCTGTCGATGGAGCTGGGTTGCAGGCTGGTCACCGGCTTTCGCCCCCGGGCGGGGCGATGGTCGCCACGACGGCTGAGCGCCGCGCGATAACTCCACGCGGGACGGGCCGCCCGAGTGGGGCGGGACCGGGCCCGCGCTTCCCAGCGACTGTCTCTCTCTCCGGACGAAGGTCGATGAAGCGACTACCCGCGGACGATCGAACGGCCCGGCCAGACCGCGGCGTCCTCGAGTTCCTCCTCGATCCGGAGGAGCTGGTTGTACTTCGCGACCCGGTCGACGCGGGAAGGGGCGCCGGTCTTGATCTGCCCGGCGTTGGTCGCGACCGCGAGATCCGCGATGAAGGTGTCGTCGGTCTCGCCGGACCGGTGGGAGATGACGACGCCGAAGCCGCTGCGCTGGGCGAGATCGATGGCGTCCATCGTCTCGGTCAGGGTCCCGATCTGGTTGAGCTTCACCAGGATCGCGTTACCCGACCGCTCGGTGATGCCGCGCCGGAGCCGCTCGACGTTGGTCACGTACAGGTCGTCACCGACGAGCTGGACTGTGTCACCGACCCGCTGGGTCAGCTGCTGCCAGGTGGACCAGTCGTCCTCGGCCAGCCCGTCCTCGATCGAGGTGATCGGGAAGCTGGCGCACCAGTCGGCGTAGTAGTCGATCATCTCGGCGGGGGACAGCTTGCGGCCCTCGCCGGCCAGATCGTACTGGCCGTCCACGAAGAACTCGGACGCGGCGGGGTCCAGCGCGATGACGAGATCCTCGCCCGGTCGGTAGCCTGCCGTCTCGATCGCCTTCGTCACGATGGCGACGGCGTCGCGGTTGCTCGGCAGGCTCGGAGCGTAGCCGCCCTCGTCACCGACGTTGGTGTTCTGTCCCATGTCGTGGAGCAGCTTCTTCAGAGCGTGAAAGACCTCGGTCCCCCAGCGCAGTCCCTCGCGGTAGCTCGGCGCGCCGACCGGCATGACCATGAACTCCTGCATGTCGACGCTGGAGCCCATCGCGTGCTTGCCGCCGTTCAGGATGTTCATCATCGGGACTGGCAGGGTCTGCGCCCGCGGCCCACCGAGGTAGCGGTAGAGCGGCAGGCCGGTGACGTCGGCCGCCGCCCGTGCCACGGCTAGCGAGACGCCGAGGATGGCGTTGGCGCCCAGCCGGCCCTTGTTCGCGGTGCCGTCCAGCGCGACCAGCGCCCGGTCGATTCCGGTCTGATCGAGCGCGTCCATCCCGACGACGAGTTCGGCAATCTCGACATTGACGTTGGCGACGGCCTGGAGGACGCCCTTGCCGCCGAAGCGCCCCTTGTCGCCGTCGCGGAGTTCGACGGCCTCGTGGGCGCCGGTGCTGGCACCTGACGGGACGGCCGCCATGCCGAGCTCGCCGGTCACGACGCTGACCTCGACCTCGACGGTCGGATTGCCGCGCGAGTCGAGGATTTCACGGGCGTAGACGCTGTCGATGATCGGCATGTGGTCTCCTTTGGGAACGAGGTCGGGGAGGTCGAGTGGCCCGGAACGGGGCTCCGGGCGACGTTGGGCACGGGTCAGGATACCGGATCGGTCTCTTTGGCCCGGTCGGGAGGCGGCGCGGCTGGCTATACTGCCCGGGTCAGACCACTCCTGCGCCGACGAGGCGAGTAGCCGGGTCGGGACCAGGCAGGGATGCCGCGCCAGGGACTGCGAGCGCGGCAATGGCTCCCGATCGGTGAAGTTCACCTCCGAGCACGATGGGGAACGCGACCACAGTCGCCTGTAGCCATCGACGGCCGCCCACCGGTACCGGGCTCCGATTCGGTCGCGCTCCCGCGCGGCCTTTCGCTGAGTGCGCCGCCATCGGCGGCGAATCAGGGTGGTACCGCGAGTCCCTCTCGTCCCTGCGACGGAGGGACGATCGTGTTTTTCGGACCACGAACCAGTCTGGAGATCGACACCGAATGACGTTCACGGATGACCTGGCGGCACTGCGCCAGCGGGCGCTGGCCGCGCTCGATGAGACGACCGACCTGCCGGAAGTCCAGGCCTGGGAGCGCGCGACCCTGGGCGGCAAGGGCGAGCTGACCGGGCTGCTCCGCGGCCTGGGACGGCTATCGGCGGAGGAGCGCCCGGAGGCCGGACGGGCCGCGAATATGGTCAAGGTGGAATTGACCGAGGCGTTCGCCGGCCGGCAACGGGTGATGGCGGCCGCCGATCTCCGTGACCGGCTGGCGACGGATGCGATCGACGTGACGCTCCCGGGTCGTCAGCCCGCCGTCGGCACGCTCCACCCGGTCACGGAGATGATCGAGGAACTGAGCGAGATCTTCGCCCTGATGGGCTTCCAGACGGTCTACGGCCCCGAGGTCGAGACCAGCCACTACAACTTCGACCAGCTCAACATTCCGAGCGACCATCCCGCCCGGGACGTCTGGGACACGTTCCTCGTCGAGGGGGAGGGAGAGGTCGTGCTTCGGACGCACACCTCACCGATGCAGGCCCGGGTGATGGAATCGACCACTCCCCCCGTCCGGGTCGTCGTACCGGGCCGCTGCTACCGGTTCGAGGCCCAGGACGCGTCCCATGAGTGGGCCTTCCATCAACTGGAGGGCCTGGCCGTCGATGAGCGGATCACCATGGCCGACCTCAAGGGCGTGCTGCGGGAGATGGCCCGGCAGCTATTCGGCGGCGACCGGCGGATCCGGTTCCGCTGTGACTTCTTCCCGTTCGTCGAGCCGGGGGTCGACTTCGCGGTCGACTGCTCGGTCTGCGACGGCAAGGGCTGCCGGGTCTGCAAGTACACGGGGTGGCTCGAGATGGGCGGGGCAGGGATGGTCCACCCGAACGTCCTGCGGGCCGCCGGCTACGACGCGGAACGCTACACCGGGTTCGCATTCGGCCTCGGGATCGAGCGGCTGGTGATGATGCGGCATGGCGTCGATGACGTCCGGGCGTTCGCCGGCAACGATCTCCGGTTCCTGCGCCAGTTCGCGGGCGGGATCTGATGCGATGACCGAGCGCACTGACCGGCTGATGGACGCGACAACACGAAGGGTGACCCGGTGAAGGTACCGATGCGATGGCTGGAGGAGATCGTCCCGACCGGGCTGGAGCCGAGGGAGCTCGCCCGCCGGATGACGATGGCCGGCCTGGAGGCCGAGCGCGTCGAGGAGGTCCCGGCCGGTTGGGACAACGTCTTTGTCGGCCTGGTGACCAGGGTCGATCGGCATCCGGACGCCGACCGGCTCAACCTCGTCGATGTCGATGCCGGTGAGCACAAGCTGAGGGTCGTGACTGGTGCGCCGAACATCGCCGAGGGCCAGAGGGTGGCTCTGGCGCTGGCCGGCGCGCGACTGATCGACCCGTACACCGAGTCGCCAACGCCGGTCTACAAGACCCTCAAGCCCGGCAAGATTCGTGGGATCGTCTCGGAGGGCATGGTCTGCTCCGAGCGGGAACTCGGTCTGTCCGACGAGCACGAGGGCATCATGGTCCTGAGCGAGGACGCGCCGGTTGGGGCGCCGCTCAAGGCGTGGCTGGGCGACACCGTCATCGAGTTCGAGATCACCCCCAACCTCGTCCATGCCTTCTCGATCGTCGGTATTGCCCGGCAGGCCTCCGCGCTGACCGGGGCCGATGTGCGGGTCCCGCGCCGCGTGGATCTGCACACGCTTCCGGGATCCTCCGATGTTGTCGCGGTCGACGATGTTGATCTGTGTCCCCGGCTCGCCGGCGCGGTCGTGACTGGTGTGACGGTGGGGCCGTCGCCGGAGTGGCTGCAACGCCGGCTGGTCCACGCCGGCCTGCGACCGGTCAACAACCTGGTCGATATCACCAACTACGTCATGCTCGAGTTCGGCCAGCCACTCCACGCTTACGACCGCCGCCGACTGGCCGGAGGGCGGATCGTCGCCCGCCGCGCCCGTCCCGGAGAGACGCTGGAAACCCTCGACCACCAGCGCCGGGACCTCACGGGGGACATGCTCGTGATTGCGGATGCCGAGAAGCCCGTCGGTGTCGCCGGGGTCATGGGTGGCGTCGACAGCGAGGTCGCGGACGACACGACCGAGATCCTCCTCGAGGCGGCCGCCTTCGACATGAAGGCGATCCGCCGGAGCCGGACGACTTTGAGGCTGCGCACCGACGCCTCGGCCCGGTTCGAGCGCGGCCTGGACCCGAACCTCCCCGGCGACGGCATCGCCCGGGCGCTGTCGCTGATCCTCGCGGTCTGCCCCGGGTCGACGGTGACTGCCTTCCAGGACGTCTATCCAGAGCCAGTCCTGCCCTGGCACGTCACGCTGCCCGTCAGCCGGTTCGAGCGGGTGCTGGGCGTCGCGATTCCGGAGCCGACTATCGAGGAGACCCTCACTCGATTGGGCTTCGCGCCCTCCTTCGAGGGCGACGGGGGCGAGCGACGGCTGACGGTGACGGTGCCGACCGAGCGCAGGGATGTGACGATCCCCGAGGACGTCATCGAGGAGGTCGCCCGGGTCGTCGGGTACGACACCCTCCCCGAGACCTTGCCCTCCGGACGCCTGCCGGCGATCGACCGCGCTCTCGACGTGGACTGGCAGCGAGCCGTGCGTCGCCGCCTGGCCGCGGCGGGCGCCTCGGAGTGCATCAGTTACCCGACGGTCGGGGCCCCCGACCTGGCCTCCCTGTCCGGAGGGACGTTCGACGAGGCGACGCTCGTGGGGGTCCTCGACCGCCGCCCGGCGGTTGACCTCCTGACGCTGGTCAACCCGATCCAGGCAGAGCGCCCGTACCTCCGCAACACCCTGGTCCCGTCGCTGCTCGCCCTGGCCGCGGAGAACCGGAAACACGAGACCCGGGTGGCGCTATTCGAGGTAGGGAGTACCTTCCGGCCAGTCCAGGGACAGGAACTGCCCGACGAGGTTGCGACGCTGGCACTGGTCATGTCCGGCGCCCGCGCCGTGACTGACCGGTTCGCCGCGGCCGGGACCCTCGACTACTTCGACGCCAAGGGCGTCCTGGAGTCAGCGCTGGGGGTCGATACGCTGTCCGCCCCGCTGGTGTTCGTCGCGGCGGAGCAGCCGCTGCCGTTCCTCCATCCCGGCCGGACGGCTGACCTCCGGCTCGGCGATCGCCAGGTCGGGGTCATCGGGGAACTCCGGCCGGACGTCGCCCGGTCGGTGGGCTTCGAAGATGCCCGCGTGGCCGTCGCCGAGGTCGACCTTCGGGCCCTCTTCGCGGCCCGCGTGACGCGGCCGACCGGCAAGCGCGTGCCGAGATTCCTCCCGGCCCAGCAGGATTTCGCGATCGTCGTCGACCGGTCGGTTTCAGCCGACGCCGTCCGCGATGCCCTGGCGGCCGGGGCCGGGGCCCTGGCGACCGGCATGACCCTGTTCGACGTCTTCGAGGGGGAGCAGATCGGCGCGGACAGGAAGAGTCTCGCCTGGCGGGTCACTTTCGAGGCCCCTGACCGGGCCCTGACCGACGCCGAACTGGTCAAGACCCGGAGCCGGATCGCGAAGGTCCTCAAGCAGCGCGTCGACGGCGTTCTCCGTGGATAGCCCCGACGGTGGTGGCATGCTCGAGACAGGGGAGACGACATGGTGACCGACCGACCAACCGATCTGATCCAGGTGATCCGGGACATCGACGTCGCCCGTCAGCGCCTGACCCGCCGCCGGGGATACATCGAGCCGGAGCTGTCGCCGGTCGCCCGGGATGGCATCCGACGGGTGTTCGGTGCCGATCTCACGGTCGAGCAGGTCGTCGACCGGATCCTCGCCGATGTCCGCAACGATGGGGACGCCGCCATCCGGCGGTACACGGAAGCCTTCGACCGGGTAATCCCGTACCCGATCGAGGTTCCGCGTTCCGTCTGGGAGGAGTCCTACGAGGCCCTGCCGCCGGAGCTCGCCCAGGCGCTGGAGATCGCGGCCGAGCAGATCGAGCGGTACCACCGCAAGCAACTCCGCACCTCCTGGATCGACTGGAGCGACGAGGGGGCACTCGGACAGATCGTCCGGCCGATCGAGCGGGTCGGCCTCTACGTCCCGGGCGGCTTGGCCGCCTACCCGTCCTCCCTGATGATGACGGCGATCCCGGCCCGCGTGGCTGGCGTCGACGAGATCGTCGTCTGTGCCCCCCCGACCGGGGGCAGCATCTCACCGGTCGTTCTCGCGGCAGCAGCCGTCGCTGGGGTCGACCGTGTCTTCCAGGTCGGTGGCGCCCAGGCGATCGCCGCGATGGCCTACGGGACCGAGTCCATCCCGGATGTCGACAAGATCTACGGACCCGGGAACATCTTCGTCGTGACGGCCAAGCGCCGCGTCGCCGGGACAGTCGGGATCGAGTTCCTGCCAGGTCCGACCGAGACGCTGGTCATCGCCGACGACGGCGCCAACCCAGTCCATGTCGCTGCCGACCTCCTCGCCCAGGCCGAGCACGACCCGATGGCGAGCCCGATCCTGATCACGACGTCGGAACGGATGGCGGAGCTCGTCCGTCGCCAGCTCGCGACCCAGCTGGAACCCCTGGAACGGGCCGACATCGCCCGCGCCGCGCTGAGGCGAAACGGCGTCATCGCGGTCGCCCCGAATGTCGAGGTCGCGGTGGAGCTGGCCAACGCCTTCGCCCCGGAGCATCTCTGCCTGCTGGTCCGGGACCCGTGGGACCTCGTCCCACAGGTCCGCAACGCGGGCGGCATCTTCGTCGGTGAGGACAGCCCCGAGGCGCTGGCCGACTACACCCTCGGGCCTAGCCACGTCATGCCGACCGGCGGCAGCGCGCGCTTCGCGTCTCCGATCCATGTCGCCGACTTCACCAAGGTCATCTCGGTCGCGGCTGGCAACCGCAGGGCGCTGGAGCGGCTGGGGCCGACGGCGGCGCTGTTCGCGCGGGCTGAGGGGCTGACCGGGCACGCCCGCGCCATCGAGCAGCGGCTGGAGGAGCTGAGGGACTGACGGTCCAGGCCCACAAGATCCTCAAGTCCAGTCAACGATTCCCGAGGGACCGGAGGGCGGCGAGCAGCCGTGCCTCGGTCCCCTCGATCTCCGGTGAGATGTTGCTGACGCTGGACGCAATCTCGGCGGGGGAGTAGCCCAGCGCCTGGAGGGCCTCGACGACCTCGTCGGCCCTCCGGCCAGGGACCGCCATCGCACCGGTCCGGGAGGGCAGACCCTGGAGGGCGGGCAGTTTGCCGCGCATCTCGAGGATCAGCCGGGCCGCGGTCTTCTGTCCGATCCCCGGGACGGTCGCGAGCAGCGAGGCGTTCTCGCTGGCGATGGCGTTGTGGAGCTGGTCGATCGGGAACCGGGACAGGACGGCGCAGGCCAGCCGGGGCCCGACACCCGTGACGCTG
>CADCWK010000383.1 GCA_902806375.1 uncultured Thermomicrobiales bacterium | reverse complement strand
TGCGAGGAGAGGCGTGGTCAGGCCGCCGGCGTCGCGTCCCCCGTCGGGGAGGCGTACGACGTGATGACGTACCGGGTCCCGGACATCTGCAGATAGATGATGGTGGTCGTCGGGCCGGTCTCCGGACGCTCGACGTCGACGGTCGCCGCGACCCGACCGTCGGCGAAGACGATCACATCGCCGATCCCGAGCAGGATCGACGGGGCCGCGACCTGATCGACGTCATCGGTCAGCGGCGTCGCCGCAGCGCCGGGCGTGGCGGCGGCGAGGTCGTCGAGCTGCCCCTGGAGCTGATCGGCGGGCACGTCCAGCAGGGTCGGCGCGTAGGACGGGTCGATGACCGACAGCAGGCGGGCGAGATCCCCCGCATTGGCGCAGGCGATCGACTGGACGATGGCCTGGGTAACGGCCGTGATGGTGTCCGGGTCGGCGGGCTGCCCCGTCGCGACGTCCGGCTGGGACGCCTGGGGCGTGGCGGCCAGGGCCGCCTCACCGTAGCGCGCCGGGTCGATCGGTTCGACGGTGCACTCGGCCGCGCCCAGTGCGACCGGCGCCGCGGCCGGCGTCCCATCCTGGGCAGTGGAGACGACCGGCAATCCCAACGCGAGCAGGAGCAGCATCAGGAGAACGGGGACGAAGGTCACGGGGAGCGGCCGGAAGCGCATGGGAACCTCCTCATCGTGATCGTTCGGCATCACGTCGCGGATCGCCGTACCGCGGGAGCATTCCCTCCGGACGACGGTCTCCATTTTAACAAGAGATCGTGAGGCTGCCGAAGACATACCCGTTGGGTGAGCGTTTCGGCGGGACTCCTATTCTGCCTTGCCGCCGACTAGCCCCAGCCGGTCGGCGCGGCGGAGCGGCTCGTCGAGGCCGAGGTCGGTCAGCTGCGTCATGACCTCGTCCCGGCTGCGCCGGCGGCCGGGGAAGTCCTCCGCGTTCGCGACGCGAAGCAGCAGCCGGGCGACGACGGCGGCCGACATCTGCAGGCCACGCGGCGTGCCCTTGTCGACGGTGTCGGCCTCGGTGTGGCCCCAGCCGCGCCCGACGAGGCCGGGTGAGTCATCCTTCGAGCCGAGCGTCGCCGTCGGGACGCCCCGGATCGCCCACGGGTAGTGGTCGCTGTGCGGACCCATCCGGTGGCTGACCGGCATCCGGTAGGCCATGTCCTCGGCCTGCCCCTCGAACCACGGGATCAGGTCTGGCGCGCCGGTCAGGGTCAGCGCCTCGGTGCCGCCGCGGCCCTGCCCGGCGCCGTCGAGATTGAGCATGAAGCGCGTCTTCGCGGTCTCGTCCTCGTGGTCGGCGGTGTAGCCCCATGAGCCGAACAGGCCGACCTCCTCGCCGCAGAACAGCACGAACCGGATCGTCCGGCCGATCGACCCCTCCGGCAGCGCCGCCAGGACCCGGGCGGCCTCCAGCGTCGTCATCGTCCCGGCGCCGTCGTCCATCGCCGCCTGGGAGATGTCGTGGCCGTCGTAGTGGCCGCCGGTGACGACGATCTCGTCCGGCCAGCGGCTGCCGGGCAGCTCGCCGACGACGTTGTAGGACGTGTTCTCGTGGAAGGTCCCGCCCGTGTGGATCCGGAGCGTGACCGGCCCGTCGGCCCGCTGGGCCAGCCGGAGCAGGGTCGAGCCGTCCTCCCAGGACGTGCCGAGACCGGCGATCGCGGCCGGGCCGCCACCGGGGGAGGCGATCGCGCCGCTGATGTGGAGCTTGCCGGGGTTCTGGTTGATGTAGACCAGGGCCAGGGCGCCGGCGTCCTCGGCGAAGCGGAGCTTGTCGGTCCGGTGGCTGAGCTTCTCGCTCCGGGCGTTGACCGGATTGGTCTCGGCGGCCGTGATGGCGATCTTCCCCCGGACGCTGTCGCCGAGGCGATCGAAGTCCTCCTGCTCGCCGTTGCCGACGTCGATCATCTCGGCCGTAATGTCGACGGCGGGGCAGTACGGCAGGGCGATCACCGAGAACGACCGCTCGGTCGGGCCGAGCATCGTCAGCGACGCCGCGCCACGCTCCCAGGCGCCGAAGGAGATCGGCTCCAGCCGGACGTTGCTGAGTCCGTACTCCTCCAGCTTCCCCCTGAGGTACTCGCCGCCGGCGTGCTCGCTCGGGCTGCCGGCCCAGCGGTTGCCGATCACGTCGCAGAAGTGGACGAGATTGTCCCAGGCCGCGTTGCTGGTCCAGACGTCGCCCAGCAGCTGCCGCTCGAGCGCCCTGATATCGTCGGTCACCCCTCGTACTCCTCGTTTCCGGGCGGTCCCAGTGGACGATGGTCCGATCCCGCCCCCCATTTCAACAGGCCAGCATCGTAGCAAGGGATGGGTGTCGGTGAATGGTGCCGGATCGCCTGGCGACGCGATTGATCCGAATAGCGGGACCACCGCGCCGTATTCCAAGGAGGGGAATGGCTTCTCTCTCCGGGACCGGTGAGAGGACCGCCGCTCTCCTTGGCGCGAGGGAGCCGGGAGCCGGAGTGGGGACTGCTCGTCCGCCGGTATGCCGGGTCCACCCCGGATCACCGTGGAGATGGAGCGGCTCCCGGAGCGACGGCTGGCTGGGTCGCGTCGAAGTACGCGCCGATGTGCTGGTGAAAGGCTCGCGCCGCCAGCGAGAGGTAGCGATTCTGGTTCCAGGCGATCCCGACCGTGAGCAGACAGGGCGGGTCGGTGATCGGTATCCAGGCAGTCAGCCCACTCCGGGATGTCGGCTTCGAGACATCGGG
>CADCWK010000382.1 GCA_902806375.1 uncultured Thermomicrobiales bacterium | reverse complement strand
GTACTGGCGACGCCACTCTTGCGCAGGACGAACAGGATGATCACGGCGCCGATGATGGCGACGATCACCGAGCCGATGAAGCCGCCACCCGTGCCGAGGTCGAGTAGGTTGTTGAAGATCCAGCCACCGACGATGGCGCCGATGATCCCGATGAGGATCGTGCCGATGATGCCGCCCGGGTTGCGTCCCGGAACGATCGCGCCGGCGATGGCTCCAGCGATCAGCCCGATGATGATCCAGCCGATGATGTCACCCATGATGTCCCGCTCCTTGTTGCTGCATCGCGTCCCGTTTCGAACGGAGAGACGCGATGGTCAATCGAGAGCGATCCGGGCAGCCCGGATCGCGGTCGGCCTACTGGCTCTTCTTCAGACGGTCACCCAGATCGCCGACAGCGTTCTTGGCGTCGCCCATGGTGTCACGACCTTCGCCACGGACCTGCTGGAGCTTGCCCTCGGCCTGCTGACCGGTGTCGTCGGTCGCCTCACCGTGAGCGTCCTTGGCATCGCCAACGACCTTGTCGACCGCACCCTTGAGCTTGTCCGCCAGTCCGTCTGTCATGTCGTGTGACCTTCCTGTTCGATCCCGGTCGTCCATCCCTGCCGTCCGATGGACACTCCGGGATCATTCGGCTGCGAAACATCAACACCCAGACCATGCTGGTTGATGATGATCTCATGCCCCGATGACGCACCGCGTGTGCCAAGCGCCACCCGGAACCCGCTCAATGCGGGCACCTGACGGTCTTGAATCGTCTCTGGAACCGCACCGCATTGCCGGCCCCCGTGACCCTGCCAGCGGGCCGTGATGGCGGTTGGCGGCGGTCGTCTGCGTCATGCGATCGGGGTTCCGCCGTTCCACCTGACGGGGTGAGTTGTCCCGCCGGACACTGACGCGACGCCAGCGCCGCACGGTCACTCGACCGGCGTCCCTGCGGGGATACCGCCTGGGCGATGATTTCCCCACGGGCGCCTGGCTCGGGGGGTAATCAGGGGCCGTCGTGGCGTGGGCTGGAGCTGCCCCGGTTCGACAGCTTGCGCCAGAAGAACCAGAGGACGCCGACCGCGATCAGGGCGATCACGACGTACTGGAAGTAACCGACGTAGTCGCCGACCGACTCCCAGTTGTCGCCCAGTGCCCAGCCGGCGCCGATCAGGGCGGCGTTCCAGATCGCGCTGCCGATCGTCGTGTAGATGAGGAACGGGACCAGGCTCATCTGGCGGAAGCCGGCCGGGATCGAGACCAGCGACCGGACCAGCGGCACGCAGCGGCAAACGAGCACGGCGAGGGTGCTGTAGCGGTCGAACCAGTCGTCCGCCCGGTCGATGTCGGCTTCGGAGACCTGGAACCACCTGCCGTACCGCCGGACCAGGGCCCGGACGCGACGCTCCCCGATCAACTGGGCCGCGTAGTAGAGGAACAGGGCCCCGACGACCGAGCCGACGGTCGCGGCGATCACCATCAGGAAGTAGTTGAAGTTCCCCCGGCCCGTCTCGAAGCCCGCCAGCGGCAGGATCAGCTCGGACGGCAGCGGTGGGAAGATGTTCTCCAGGGCGATCAACGCCGCGACGCCGACGTAGCCGAGCGTCTCGACGATGTTGGTGACCCAATCGGAAATGCCGTCCAGCACGCGTCTGTTCCTCCATGTCGTCCCGGCGGCCCGCCCGTTCGGGGACCGGTGCCGGATTCAGGGGCGTGGTTCGCCACCGGAGCGGCCCGCTCCGGGAGTGTCGCGGGGCGGTGTGGTGGCCATGATGTCAGATCGTGACGATCGGATGACGCCGCGGCCGCGACGTCGGCGCGTCAGGCCGCCGCTTCCGACAGCAATGCTGCCGGCGCCGGGCAGCTCGTGTTCGTCTGGTCGAGCGGGATTCGCTCGCCGCCGCAGGCGCACCAGATCCCCCGGTTGGCCGACTCCGCCGCGTCGGCCGCCGCGTTGAACCGGGGCTGCTCGCGGGTGTCCGGCTCGTAGGGATAGGGGATGGCATACCCGTCCAGGACGAGCACCTCGTTGAACATCGCCGCCGTCCCCGGCGGACCGGCCCCGATCACCCCGGCATCGACCCAGACGTAGCGCAGCAGCCGGTCATAGCGGTCACTGTCGGTGATGTCGGTGTCGAGGAAGACGACGGTGCCCGGCACCAGCGTCTCCTTGGCGAAGGCGCTGGCCTCCGCGCCGTAGCACTCCCGGTAGCCGGTCCGCGCGACGAAGGTCTCGGGCGTGTCGATCCCGATCAGGCGGATGCTGGCCCGCTCGCCGTCGATGTCGACCGTGATGGTGTCGCCGTCGGCGACGCTGACGACCGTCGCGGCCTCGGCGGTGGTGGGCAGGCCGGTCGGGATGCCGCCAGCGCCGCCCGTCGTGCCGGACGTCGTTCCCGCCGGCCGGGAGACGGTCGTGGTCGGCGTCGCGGTGTCGTCGGGGAACAGGCCCCAGCCGAACTGCTGGTCGATCAGATAGAAGACGACGACCACGCCGATGATCATGAGCCCGGTCGAACCGAGCTGGCTGGACGGCATCCGGCTGTCCGGGCGGCGGCGGGGGGAGGACATGGGGCAATCGCTTTCCGGCGGGACGAGGTCGGGACATCCGGGGACGCCCGGGTCGCTCAGGCGTGTCTACCACATCGGGCCGCGCCGTGCCGTCGGGCGATACGCTGGTCGGGCCGAGGTCCGGCCCGACGGTGCGCCGTGGCGCCCGTCGCCGTTCGGCGGTACCCTTTGCGGACGCAG
>CADCWK010000381.1 GCA_902806375.1 uncultured Thermomicrobiales bacterium | reverse complement strand
GGCGTATGTCGCGCGGGAGACCAACCAGAGCGACCGGCGCGGCAGCCTGGCCGAGATGCTCAAGGGCGCCGACGCCTTCGTCGGCCTGAGCACCGGGAGCATCGTCGACGAAGCCATGGTCGCCAGCATGGCCGACGATCCGATCGTCTTCGCGCTGGCCGTTCCGGACCCCGAGGTCACGCCCGCCGTCGCACGCGCCGCCGGGGCACGGGTCATCGCGACGGGGCGTTCCGACCACGCCAACCAGATGGACGTCTCCCTGGTCTTCCCCGGCGTGTTCCGCGGCCTCCTCGACAGCCGGGCCCGCAACATCCGTCTGCGGACGCTCCGGTACGCCGCCGAGGCGCTGGCCGGGATGGTGGGCGCCGACGAGCTCCAGGCCGACTTCATCGTGCCGCGGATCTTCGACTTCCGCGTCGCCCCGGCGATCGCGGAAGCTGTCGCCCGGGCGGCGATCGAGACCGGCGAGGCCGGACGCGCGATCGACCCGGCCGAGGTGGCCGCCCGGACGCGCCGCTTCGTCTACGAGGGCCGCTTCCAGCCCGCCATCCCCCGCCCCAACGGCGACCAGCGCTCCTTCAAGGAGGAGTCGATCGACCTCCGCCGTCGCCACGGCGGCGTCCTGGAGATCGAGAGCAAGCTCCCCATCCGGGATCACCACATCCTCAACATGGTCTACGTCCCGCCGGCCGCCTTCACGCCCGCCCAGATCATCCGGGAGCACCCCAGCGAGGTCACGAACCTGACCAGCAAGGGCAACCTCGTCGCCATCGTGACCGACGGGTCAGCGGTCCTCGGGCTGGGCGACATCGGCCCGCAGGCCTCGTTGCCGGTGATGGAGGGCAAGGCGGTCCTGTTCCGGTCCCTGGCCGGGGTCGAAGCGTTCCCCATCTGCCTGATGGCTCGCGACGTCGACGAGATCGTCGACATCGTCGCCTCCATCTCGCCCTCCTTCGGTGGGGTCAACCTGGAGGACATCGCGGCCCCACGCTGCTTCGAGATCGAGCGCAAGCTCCGGGAGCGGCTGGAGATGCCCGTCTTCCATGACGACCAGCACGGCACCGCGATCGTCGTCTCGGCGGGCGTCCTGAACGCCCTGAAGCTCCGGCAGACACCGATCGCCGACGCCCGGATCACGATCAACGGGGCGGGCGCGGCCGGCGTCGCGGTCGCCAAGTTGCTGCTCGCCTTCGGCGCGGGCGATGTCGTCCTCTGCGACCGGGCGGGAGCCATCTACGACCGGCGGGTCGCCAACATGGACGACTCCAAGCGGGAGATCGCGAAGCTCACCAACCGCGACCGGCGGAAGGGGTCCCTCGGCGATGTCCTCGAGGGGGCCGACATCTTCATCGGGCTCTCGGCGCCCGGCGTTCTGTCCCCCGACATGATCAGGCGGATGGCGCCGCATCCGGTCGTGTTCGCGCTGGCCAACCCCACGCCGGAGATCCATCCCGACGAGGCCCGGTCGGCCGGGGCGCTCGCCGTCGCGACCGGGCGGAGTGACTTCCCCAACCAGATCAACAACTCCCTGGCCTTCCCCGGCGTCTTCCGGGGAGCGCTGGACATCGAGGCCCGGACGGTCAACGACGAGATGAAGATCGCCGCCGCGAATGCGATCGCCACGCTCGTCAGCGACCAGGAACTCTCACCGGAGTACCTGATCCCCGACAGCCTCGACCTGCGCGTGCCACCGAAGGTCGCCGCGGCCGTCGCCCGGGCCGGGATCGAGACCGGCGTCGCCCGGCTGACCGTCGACCCCGCCACCGTCGAGGCGCGTGCGCGAGATCTCGTCTACGAATAGTCCCGACCGGACCGCCCAAATCCCTGGCCGGGAGGGCCTGCTCCCGACCGGCTGACGGGCTAAGCTACGGCATGGAGAGAGCCCGGCCACCGTGATGAATCGGTGGCCGGGCATCGCGACGACATCGCTGTCGGAGTCTGGAAACATGGACAGCATGACCAACAGTACGTCGATCGCGGCCCTCGCCCAACAGCTGGAGGCGGAACTGATCCTCGCCTACCCGGCCGGCCCCGGGGCAGTCGACGGCGGCAACGAGCAGACGGCGACCGCCCTCCGGGACGCCTTCACCGGTTTCGGCCGGGAGTCGGTCGTCGCCGGGATCTCGCTGGAAGACGCGATGGCCGCCAGCATCGACACCCTGCAGGGGTTGTTCGAGCGGGTCGGCGGCCACATGGGCGACCCGACCACGATGCGGGCCGCGGGGATCGCCCTCGCCGCCGTCAGTCGCGGCTACCGGACCACCGCCGAGTCGCCGGCCGGGATGAACGGCAACCCGCCGATGCCGACCCAGTTATCGCGGCTGGCTGCGCTCCACAAGGTCAACCGGGCGATCACGGCGCACCTCGAACTCAACGACATGCTCGAGACCACCGTCCGGATCGTGACCGAGACGATGGCCAGCGACGGGGCAGCGGTCTTCCTCTACGACGACGCGACGTCGTCGCTCGCGCTGCGCTCGGCCGTCGGCCTGCACCCGGCCTCCGTCGGCGCCTTCACGATCCGGCCCGGTGTCGGAGTCACCGGCCGGGCGGCCTCCGAACTCCGCCCGGTCGTTGCGGTCGCTGGCGGCGACCTGTCCGGGCTGCCCGGTGGGCCCCAGCTCGGCGACGAGATGTACGCCTCCCAGCTCGCGGTGCCCCTGCAACTGCACGCCAAGAACACGCTGGTCGGGGTGCTGACGATCTTCAACGTCCATCGCCGCCGCTTCGAGCCCGAGGAGATCACGTTCCTCCAGAGCGTCGCCAGCGAGCTGGCCATCAGCGTCGAGAATGGTCGACTGTATGGCCAGACCGACGTGCGGCTCCGGCGCAAGGTCGAGGAACTCGGCACCCTGCAGCGCGTCTCCAGGACCGTGGCCTCGTCACTGGATCTCGACGACGTCCTCCGGCTGATCGCCGAGCAGTCCGTCGAACTCGTCGGCGCCGAAGCCGCGGCGATCTTCCGGGTACGCCCGCCGTCGAGCGACGATCATCAGTCCGATACGCGGATCGAGTACTTCGCCGGCGACCAGCGAGGCGTCATCAACGACCGACGCGATGTGCTCGTCCGGGAGGTCGTCGCCTCCGGTAGCGCCCAGTCGATCGACATCGACTACGCCGACGGCCAGGGCACGCTGTTCTGCCTCCCGCTCCGGTCGGCGCGGGAGATGTACGGCGCCCTCTGCATCCGCATGACCCCGGACGTCGAGATCACCGAGGATCACCTCGGGCTGCTCCAGGCCTTCACCGATTCGGCCTCGCTGGCGATCGAGAACGCCCAGCTCTACCAGCAGGCCCGTCGCAGCCTCGACACCGTCTCTGCCCTGCTCCAGGAGATGCATCACCGCGTCCGGAACAACCTGCAGACCGTCGCGGCCCTGCTCTCGCTCCAGCTCCGCGCCAATGTCGACGCACCGTGGTCGGGGATCATCCGGGAGGCGATCAGCCGCGTCCAGGCGATCGCCGCCGTCCACGACCTGCTCAGTGACGAGAAGCGGCTCAGCGGGACGACGGTCGACGTGATCGCCAGGCACGTCGCGGACGAGGCCCATGTCACCATGATCCCGCCCGGCCTGAGCGTCGACTTCGAGATCCTCCCCGGCAATGTTCGGGTCCCATCGCGGCAGGCGACGATCGTGGCCCTCATCATCAACGAGCTGATCACCAACGCCGTCAGCCACGGGTTCAAGGGCCGGACGACGGGCCGGGTCTCGATCCGGACCTGGAAGCACGCCGGGTTCGTCACGCTCGAAGTCGCGAACAATGGCCGGAGCGTCCCCCGGAACTTCGAGCCGTGGCAGAGCACGGGCCTCGGGATGCGGATCATCGGCCGGCTGGTCCAGAGCGACCTTCATGGAGAGTTCACCCTGGCCTCGCCCGGCGAGAGCGGCACCATCGCTCGCGTCACGTTCCCGCTGGTCGAGGAGGATGAGGTCGAGGACATCCTCCACCCGGCTGCGCGGCGGTCCTCCTGACCGCCGCGCCGATCCCCGGATCGGACGCCCGGTTGCGGCGATCACCCGCCGAGCAACACGTGCGCCGTGGTGCCCGCGAGTCACCCCGAGCCTGCGGTACCATCGCGATACGTGCGGTCAATTAGGCGGGCAGGACCGGAGTGGCGCGGCCAGCGAGACGACGCGGGACGCGCCGGGGACGGAGACCACATGGCGACGGGTGGACGGCGCGGCATGCGGTTGGCGATCGTGCTTACGCTGATCGCCGGGACGTTGGGAGCGGTCCAGTCCGGCCCCCTTGCCGCCGCCCAGGTGGTCCCACTCGGCGGCGGAGCCGAATCCCCGACTGCCGTCGTCGCCCAGGGTGTGGCGACGCTTCCCGACGACGTCGCCTGGCGCGTCGTCCGGGCGGAGGCCGGTCCACGCGAAGACCAGCAGCCCGTGACCGCCGCCACGGGCTTCATCGTGGCTGGGTCGGGGTCGCTCGTGCTGAGTGACCTCGACGGTGCCGGTCAGGAGCTCCTCGCCAGTGGAGAGGCGGTCTGGGTCGCTGGAGAGTCCGAGCAGCAGCGGGCCTCGCTGACCGACGACGCCGTGACCTATACCGAGCTCAGCCTGGTCGACGGGGCCGCGGCGGACGACGCCGGCGCGGGCGATCTGGTCTTCGCGGGCCGGCCGTTCGATGCCCCGGAGGATGCCCGCGATATCGACCTGACGATGGCGATGATGGCCCCCGGGCAGACCGTCAGGATCGAGCCTCGCAACGGGGAGTCGATCGTCTTCGTCCCGGCCGGCACCGTCTCCGTCTCGTCCGGGGGTGACCTCGCCACGGGCGACGCGCAGGCATACGGCGACGACGTGACGCTCACCAATGAGACGGACGACGACGCCACCGTAATGTTCGCCACGATCGGCGACGTCGTTCCGCCACTGGCAACCGTCACCGGTTCGGCGACCCTCCAGGTGCGGGCCTGCCCGGACGGGTCGACGGGGTCGTCGTTCGTCCCCAGGACCTGCGAGCCGGTCGACGCGAGCGACGGTTTCGGGGTCAACCTCCTCGACGCGTCCTTCACCCCGCTGCGCGACGACGGCGAACTGACGGACGGTGAGCAGACCTGGGATGACCTGGAGTTCGGGACGTACCCGTGGGGTGCGCCGACTCTCCCGGCGCCGTACGTCGGCACGCTCTGGACGGACACCGAGTCCGTCCCGCTCGACAGCGCGGAGGTCACGATCACCGCCCGCCAGCGGGACGTCACGCACATCCTCTATGTCTTCCCGGTCACGACCGGCGCGATCACGGTCACGATCGCCAACTGCCCGGCGGGCGTCACCCCGCAGACGCTTGCCGACGCCTTCTGCGGCGAGCCGGTCGCCGCGTCAAGCGGCGTGACCGTGACGACGCCCGGTGGCGAACTGCTCGACGCGACAGATGCGGTCGTGGGCGGGGGATCCTACCGATTCGACGACCTGCCCGTCGCCAATGACGGCGGTGTCTATGTCATCGATCAGCCCATCCTGCCGAGCGGCTTCGTCGAGTACCTGATCGTGAGCGGCGGCTCCGGCGACCTCAACGCGGCCGCCGGGGTCGCCCTCACGCCGGCGAACCCGTTCGCCGACGTCACGGTCTTCAACTTCCAGCCAGCGCCCATCCCGACCGCGACTCCAGCCCCGCTCCCCACTGTCGCCGCGACCGTGTCGGCACCGACGCCGATCCCGACGTCGATCCCACCGCCGGTGAATCCCACCCCGACCGCCTCCGGCGCCCTCGCGCCCCCGCCGGACGCGCCCGTTTCCGCCGCGGCCGTCTCGGGCAGCATCACCCTCCAGGTCATCGGCTGCCCACCCGGCGTCGAGCGCGGCGACAGCGCCTCGTATGGGGCCTGCCTCAACCCCGTCGGCGGCGGGTCCGTCGTCGCCATGACCCCGGACGGACAGGCGTTGACCAGCGGGGGAAGCGGCGGCGTCTACGCCTTCGACGGGCTGGCCTTCGGGGTCTACTCGGTCGGGCTGACCGGGCTGCCAGCGGGGTTCTCCGGCGCGGTCGCTCCGGGCTATGACACCTCGGCCGGGAGCGCCGCCCGAGTCAATGTCTCCGTCTCGGCGGACGCCAGTGATCCCGTCGTCACGGTCTACGTCTTCCAGTAGCACCGGTCCGGACTGGGGACGTCCCGGGTACGGGCGGCTCGGTGGCTCATGGCGTGATCCATGCCCACGGAGTCCGTCATCGCGGACAGGGCCGCCGTCGGTCTACAGGTCCTCGTAGACGATCGCCGTGCCGGACGCCGCGACCATCAGCATGCTGCCGCTGTTGCCCATCGTCTCGAAGTCGAGATCGACGGCGATCACCGCATTGGCGCCGAACGACTGGGCCTGCTGGACCATCTCGTTGATCGCGATCTCCTTGGCCCGGCCGAGCTCCTGCTCGTACGAGTTCGAGCGACCCCCGACGATGTCGCGCAGTCCGGCGAACAGGTCCCGGGCGATGTTGATGCCGAGGATGGCCTCTCCGCTCACGAAGCCCATGTAGCGAACGATCCGCCGTCCCTCCAGACTCGATGTCGTCGTGACCAGCATGCGTCGGTTCCTTTCCCTGGTGGTGCGGTGATCGGGTCAAGCGAGAGGATACGACCCCGGCCGCTACCCGGAAAGGCGGGGACGGTCAGAACGGGTTCGGCTCGTCAAAGAACCGGGTCTCCAGGCCGAATCGTCGGTCCAGCCAGGCGCCGAGCGCGATGATGCCGTACCGCTCACTGCGGTGGTGGCCCACGACGACCAAGGTGATGCCGGCCTGGAGGGCAAGGTCGTACGACCAGAGCTCGCCCTCTCCGGTGACGTACGCGTCCAGGCCGAGGTCGATCGCCTCGTACAGCTGTCGGGTCGCGCCACCGACCAGGATGCCGATCCGCTCGATCCCTTCCGGCTTCCCGGAGACCACGACTGGCTCGGCGTCGAACACGGCCCGCGCTCGCTCGCCGAGTCCAGCGGCGCTCAGGGGCGCCGGGGGCTCGGCCCGGATACCGAGCGGAGCCGTCGTTCCCGGCCACCCGCCGAGGTCGCTGGCGACGACGCGGAGTCCGAGGCGCCGGGCGACCTCGACGTTGTTGCCGACCTCGGCGTGGGCGTCGAGCGGCAGATGGTAGGAGGCGAGGCTCAGGCCACTGGCCCTGAGCAGGTCCACGCGAGCCAGGTCGTAGGGGCGGGCCGGATCAGTCGCCGGGTCGTAGCCCGGCCGGGTCGTGCCCCAGAACATCCCGTGGTGCGTGAGCAGCAGGTCGGCCTCCCACGCCGCGGCCGCGCGGATGGCCTCGCCGGTCGCGCTGACGGCGAGAGCGACCCGGCGCACGATGACAGGGACGTCCGCCGCCGCTCCCCGGACCTGGAGTCCGGTCGGCGCGAGATCCGGGATCCGCCACGGGTCGACGAACGCGGTCATGGCGGCGACCAGCGGTTCAAGGGCAACGGTTCCTCGTGGCATCGTCCAGCTCCCGGGTGTTCGGATGAGGCGGACCGGCATCATAAACGAGAGGTTGACCGCGACGGGATGTCTCAGGGCCGATCACGTGGCCAGCCGGGGCGCCGGGGCCGGATGCGATAGGATGGCGGGACGCGATGTCGACGCTCCTCTCGCCATTCCCGGGGCAAAACCGCCTACACCGGCCCCAGGCCACCACGGAGACCCACCGGATGCAGATCACCTTCGATCCGAGTCACCCTGCCACGCTCCCGGTCGATGCCCTGGTCGTTCCGGTCGGCGCGACGGGCGATGACGCCGTCGCCACCAGCCCGCTGCTGCGGGAGCTCGATGCCGGGCTCGACGGAGCACTGTCCGGTCTGCTGACCGACGCCCGGTTCTCCGGTTCGGCCGGGCGTCCGCTCGTCGTCGCGACCCTGGGCCGGCTCCCCGCGCGACGCCTGATCATCACCGGGATCGGCGCCGCCGCGGACCACGAGTCGCTCCGCCTGGGTTACGCCGCCGCCGCCAGCGTTGCCCGCGAGGCGGGTGCACGGACGATCGCGCTCGCCTTGCCGGCTGAGGAGGCAACGGGGCCAGCCGCGACGGCCGCGATCGAAGCATCCTGCCTCGCGCTGTACCGCTTCACCACCTACTTCGGGACAGCCCACAGGGGCCCGGACGCCGCCGACCCGGACACGATCACCGTCGCCGACACCACGCTCGACCCGACGGCGGGTCAGGCAGCCATCGACCGGGCGGCCGCCATCGTCACCGCCACGACGCTGGCCCGCGACCTCGTCAACGAGCCCGCCAACGTCCTCGACCCCGCCGCCGTCGCGGTCCGCGCCGCACAGGTCGCCGAGGCGTCCGGCCTGGAGTTCACCGAGATCGGCGTCACGCAACTGGAGGAGATGGGAGCGGGAGCCATCCTCGCCGTCGGTCGCGGCAGCCGGAGCGAACCCCGCCTGATCCATCTGATCTACCGTCCTCCCGCCGAGATCGCCTCAGGACGCCGGATCGGACTGGTCGGCAAGACGATCACCTTCGATACGGGCGGCTACTCGATCAAGACCGGCGAGGGGATGCTGGACATGAAGATCGACATGGCCGGCGGGGCGGCCGTCCTGGGGACGATGTCGGCGCTGTCGTCGCTGCGCTGCCCGCACGAGGTCCATGGGGTCATCTGCGCCGCCGAGAACATGATCTCCGGCGACGCCTTCCGTCCCGGCGACATCCTGACCGCGATGAACGGCGTCACGATCGAAGTCCTCTCGACGGACGCCGAGGGCCGACTCGTGCTGGCCGACGGGATGGTCTACACCGCCCGGCAGGGGGTGGAGGAGCTGATCGATCTCGCGACGCTGACCGGTGCGGCCGTCGTCGCGCTCGGGAACACCACGGCCGCCGTCTTCTCGACGGACGACGCGCTGTGGCAGCGGGTCGCGGCCGCCGGGCAGGCGACGGGTGAGGACCTCTGGCGGATGCCGCTCACGCCGGCCCTGAACGAGCAGATCCGCGGCGACGTCGGTGACATCAAGAACACGGGTGGCCGCCCCGGCGGCGCGATCTCGGCGGCCCTCTTCCTGGAGCGATTCCGCGAGGGCCTCCCCTGGGCGCACCTCGACATCGCCGGCCCCGCGTTCGGCAAGACGGCCAGGGGATACCTGCCGAAGGGAGCGACCGGCTTCGGCGTCCGGACCCTGCTCGAGTATCTGTCGGCCGATCGCGGCTGAGCCCTGAGACGCCGCGTCGCGTCGACATCAGGCGGTGGAAGACGACGAGCGCGAGCCGGGTGGCTGGCCTGGCTGGGACCAGCTCCCGCACTCGCGCGGACGAGGGGATGGGGATGCCCGCCCGGACCGGAGTCGCGGGCAGAGCGAGGGATACGGGGAGCGGGCGGGAGTGTCAGCCGTTCCCGGTCTGACGGCCCGATGTCGGTGGCTGGCCGGACAGTCGGACGTCCCGCGGCTCCTGGTCCCAGCGTAGGGGACAGGTATCCCGCCGATATCGTCCATCTGTGACAAAACCGTCGCGGTGCACACCGTTCCGTCGCACAACTGGCCATCGGGAACGCCGTCGCGGACAGGATCGGCCCGACCCCGTGGCCCCTGCTCTGCGAACTCCGCCCTACCACGGAACGGAACGATCCCGACCGTCCGTGGCCGATGAGGAGCCAGACCGTGACAGATCACCAAGCCGATCAGGGAGCCAGGCCGGTGGATCGCCTGCCGGACGTTCGCCCGTCGCGCGACGGACCGACCTATACCGCGTACGGCCCCCACCGCCTGGCCGATCGGTCCCGGCGCCTGACCGCATCGGACGTGCTTGAGGAGCCGGCGTGGTGGGAACGGGACGAGGCGGCCCACCTGCCCGACGCCCGCCCCTGGCGGGCCGGGAGCATCGTCAGCGCGCACCTCCCCCGGCCGCTGCGACGGGTCCTGGACGAAGGGGCGGCCCGGTCAGCCAGCCGGACGACCAGCTGGTCGTTCGACGCGGAGCCGGACCGGGTCCTCGGTGGGAGCCGGCTCGGGCCGGATGATGAGATCCCGGTCCTCTCCCGGGAGGAGATCGCCCGCGAGCGGTCCTCCTGGCGGGACGAGCGAGACAGGGAAACCGGCAAGCGAGGCAAGCGGCCGAAGCCGGGACGGAGGGAACGCCGGGATGACGCTCAGGGCCGCCGCCAGGGCCGGTCGCGCTGATGGTCGGACCGACCGTCATGCCTCACTGACGCGGGTGCCGGCCCGGTGGGGACGCTCGTCCAAGGTCTCCCGGAGGAACTCAGCCCGGGGCCAGGCCGATCGATCCCGTCATCGCTTCACCGATGATCCAGGACGATCGTGCCGCAGTGACAGGGGAATGGCGGGATGCGCGTCGCGGTGATGTCCGATATCCACGGCTTCAGCCTGGCCCTCGACGCGGTCATCGCTGACCTTGAAGCGACCGGACCGTACGACTTGGTGATCGTGGCCGGTGACCTGTGCGAGGTCGGTCCCGACCCGGCCGGTGTGGTCGCCCGGCTCTGGGCACGGCCACGCTGGATCGTCCTCAAGGGCAATACCGACGACGACATCGTGATGGCGGCGGAGACCAGCCAGGAATGGTTCCCGGGTCACCAGATCGGCCCGGAGGGGGTCCGGTGGCTGTCGAGCCTCCCACTTACCCACCGTGTGCAGCCGCCGGGCGAACCGGCCGTCTCCCGGTCACTGCTCGTCGCCCATGCCAACCCCCACGACCTGCGCGGCCGGCTGGATCCGGCGGCGAGCGATGCGGAACTCCGCGAGGTGCTCGGTGGCGCCTCCTTCGGGACCCTCGCGTTCGGGCACGTCCATATCAGCTACCAGCGCGAGCTCGACGGTCACGAGCTCGTCGATGTCTCCGCGGTCGGGAACCCCAAGGACGGTGACCTGCGCTGCCGGTATGGCGTCTTCACCTGGGAGCCGACCGCCGGTCGATGGCGGAGCGAGATCCGTCGCCTCCCCTACCCGCTCGACGCGACGCTGGCGCAGATACGTGCGAGCGACCTGCCGGACCCGGACAAGGTCGCCCGTGTCCTCCAGCGGGCAAGCTACTGAGGGGCGTCCCTCGATGGCGACGCCCCTCCGGTCACTGGCTACCCTGGCGACCCGTGGCTAGATCGCGGCGGCCTCGGTCCCCGTGTCGGTCGCCGGGCCGTCCGCAACCGTGGTCCCGGCCGAGGCTGCCTGATCGGCCGCCTTCTGGTCCTGCTCGATCGCGTAGTAGATGGACCCGGCTATCGCGGCCAGCCCGACGGGCAATACCCAGCCCGGCAGGCGCGACCGCAGGACGGTGTCCAGCGCCAGCGGGCCGGGGCCACTGATGATCTGGTTGACCGCGACGGCCATGAACATCACGGGGAGCTCGGCGCCACCTGCGGTGTTCCAGATCGGCTTGTTCCAGTGTGCCTTGCGGGTCGCCATGCTCATGGCGCCGATGATGCCCAGCGGTCCGGCCGGGTGCATGAAACCCAGGGCGGTCAGCATCCCTCCGCCGAACTCGCTCATCCCGGCTACCCGTGCCCATATGTGGGCCGGCTCGAGGTTCATCGAGGCGACCATCTGGGCCGTCCCCTCCGGGCCGGGACCGTCGAAGGAACCAAACAGCTTCTGGGCTCCATGGCCCGCTATCAACCCTCCGGCGACCCCACGCAGTACCAGCTTCCCCAACCCTCCGGCCATCTCGTCGTCTCCCTCTGTCCCTTGGCGCCTGGAATGGCACTCCCTGCTCACGAGCCGTGACCGTCTTGACCATGCAAGTCAGGGGCCGTCTGCGAACGACGGGACCGAACGACGATGGGGATGGGTCCCGTAGTCGGTGAGAGTAACCGTTCCCGCACGCTGAGGCAGTCAGCGGATCGCCGGAGCAAACGGCGCCCAGTGCTATCATGCCGGGACCCCAACAGGGCCGGTCGCAACGTCGTGTCGTCCGGTCCGCCCGCATCCGCAGGAGGATGACACTGTGGCTTCCGACACCAATCGTCCCGGCGCCACCGGACCGGACGGCAACGGCCACCTTCCTGGCCGGTCCGTCCCGCTGCGGATGGTCGGCGAGAACCCGTACAGCTACAACGTCCAGGGCAAGGCCAACGAGCCGATCACCATCGCCGGGATCCTCGACCGAGCCTACCGCGAGGTCACCCATGACGGGGAGACTCGTCGGCAACCGGACTGGACGCTGGGCGCCATCTACGACCGGCTCAACGACAACGCGCCCCGGATCGCGATCATCGGTGGGTCGCCCGATCACCCGGCCCACGTCGTCGACCAGGGGACGATCGCCCGGGCCGCGCTCGCCATCTGGGATCGCGGCGGGGTGCCGTTCTCCTTCAGCGTCCCCGTGCTCTGCGACGGCACGGCCCAGAGCACTCCCGGCATGAGCTACAGCCTCCAGAGCCGCAACGCCATCGCCGAGATGGTCGTCAACCAGATGGAGGCGCACGGCTACCACGGCGCCTTCGTCATCCAGAGCTGCGACAAGATGCCGCTCGCCGTCGTCGCCGCCCTCGCCCACCTGGACACCCTGCGCCGCCTGCGGGGGGAGGCGCCAGTCTTCGCGGCGTTCGCGCCGGCCCACGTCCTCAAGGGCGGCGAGATCCCGGCCGACGTCCGCGAGGAGCTGGCCCAACTGGCCCGGGACGCCGTCGCGGCCGGTCACCCCGAGATCGCCGAAGACCTCGAAGACACGATGGCCTACATCCTCCAGTGCTCGTCCAACACGGCCTTCCAGGGCGTCTTCATCCGGGCGGTCGAGCTGGGCATCCTCTCGGTCGACCGGCACGCCCACTTCGAGCGCGCCCTCGCCATCAACACCTGCGACTCCAAGGGCGGGATCTGCGCCTTCAACGGGACGGGCAACTCCTCCCGAAACATGGTCGCCGGCATGGGTCTCGTCCACCCGGCCGTCGAACTCCTGACCGACCCACCGACCACCGCGCAGGTCGACCGCGTCGTCGTCGACCTGATGACCCTGCCCAACCGGCCGGAGTGCGGGGTCAGCCGGATCCTGCTCGACAACGTCGGCAACGCGATTCGCGTCCACAGCGCGAGTGGCGGCAGCACCAACCTGCTGATGCACTTCGTCGGGGCCGTCATTTATAGCGGCCACCGCTTCAGCATCTGGGACCTCGACCGCATCCACCACGCCCACGCCATCCCGGACATCTTCAACTACAGCCTGACCCAGGGCCGTGACATCTTCGCGCTGGCGAAGCAGTGCTGCTCCGGGGAGATCCGCGGGATGGAGACGCTGGTCTACGAACTGGTCCGTAACGGCGCGCCGATGGACCTCGATGCCATGACCGTCACCGGCACGACGTGGCGACAACGGCTGGCCGACGAGACGAACCTCAGCGCGGACGGCGTTGCCGACAACCCGGTCATCCTCAGCACGCCACGGCGAACGATCTCCGGGGTGGACGTGCTGACGGGCAACTGGTTCGACAGCGCGGTGGTCAAGATCAGCGGGATGCCGGAGGCGCAGGTCGATCACTTCGACGAGCAGATCGCGCTGGTCGTCCGCTACGAGAACGAGGAGGAGGCCAACAACGCCCTGCTGGACGTCCACCTCCTGCACCACCTGCGGGACGAAGCGGCGTTCGACGCCGCGCTCCTCGGCAGGATCTGGCGACACAACGCCGGACTGCTCGGGCTCGATGTCTCCGCGGGCGACATCCTGGCGCCGCCCGCCCTCTTCGACCACATGGTCACGACGGGCACACTCAAGCTCGCGATCGTCGTCTCGGCGCAGGGCCCGGCCGCCTACGGGATGCCGGAGATGTTCACGCCGATGCAGCACATCAACGCCAACCGGGCGCTGCGGAAGCTGGCCACGCTGATCAGCGACGGGCGCTACTCCGGGGTGAGCTACGGCGCCGCGGTCGGCCACATCACGCCCGAAGCGGCGCTCGGGGGCGGGATCCTCCGGCTGGAGACCGGCGACCCGATCCACCTCCGCTTCCGCGCCCGACGGCTGGACCTGCTCGACCCCGTGGCCCTCGCCCGGGGGACCGTCGTGCTCGCGCCTGACACGCTCCTGGCTGGCCGGGACGATGTCGCCGCCGAGCGCATGGCGCAGATCCGACGGCGGGCGCGCTTCGTCGCGGCGTCCAACCGGATGACGACCTGCACCGACGCCGCGCAGGGGGTCGTCCCGATCGCCGTGGCGGAGGACGCGGAGATCGACTTCTGGGATGCCGCCACGGTCGCCGGGGTCAACGACGCGGCCACGGTCGCGGCCGGTCAGCGCGAGGTGATGCTGAGCGCCGACTGAGGCGCGATCCGGCCGGAACGCACCCGCCGGCGCACGCGACGATGGGCGCTCACCTTCCGGTGAGCGCCCATCGTCACTGACGCGAGTCGGTTATGCGAAGAGGATCAGGCCGCCGGGGTCGCGACTTCCTCCGCGTCTTCCTCAGTGCCGGGGAAGGTGCCGAGGAACAGCGGGACCGGCTCGCCCATGGCGTCCGTCGTGACGATCACGGCGATGGAGGACCCGAAGGTGGCGGGGAAGGCGGGCAACACGGCGAGCGAGCCGGTCTCGCCCGTCGCGCGGACCTCAAGTTCCACGGACGCGCCGGTGTAGTCGACACCGTCGGCGGCATTGAAGTACGTCAGGTCCTCGATGATCGGGTCGCCACCGACCGGCGCGATATCGATCCCGTCGACACCGGCGGCGGCGTGGATCGCCATGACGCGGATCGAGTCGTTGGCGGTCGGATCGTTGTTGATCTCGAAGGACTTGACCTCCGGCTCCTCGGCGGTGCCAGCCGCGACGACCGCGTAGACGTTGCCACTATCGAGGGTTACGTCAACATCGACGACGGCCTGCGAGACATCGCCGCCAGCCGGGACGACCTTGACGTTGTGGTCGCCGCTGGCGACGCTCAGGAACTCGCTGACCGCTCCGAAGGACACGTTGGACAGGGCGACCTCGTCATCGAGCAGGATGTCGACGGCCGGCACGGCGGCCGAGGCATGGACGACGGCGATGGCGGCCTCATCGTCACCGAGCGTGATCGGCGGAGTCGCCGGGCCCGCCACTGGCGTCGCCTCCGGTGTGCTCTGCGCGAAGGCGGGGGCGACCATGGCGAACAGCAGGGCAAGGGAGGCGATTGCAACGATCATCAACCGTTGCATCCCTCCGGGAAGCGCTCGGGACATCTGTCTCATCCTCCAGAATCCGTGGAGCAGGCCGGAACCTCCGGCCGTCTCCGTCCGGTGCGACGCGCACCGGTGCCGGTGCCACAAACGCACGGAAGGTGCCATCTGCCCCAGTCTGTCGGGCATTGGCGGGGATCGTTGGCCCGGCGTACCAGCTCAGGCCGCCCCGCCATCGGCGCGGTGACGGGCACGGCGTGGCTCGGCTCAGACCGCCGGGAAGAGTTCGGCCAGACGGGCCTGCACGCCGGCCGCATCGCCAATGACCGACACCTTCACCGTCCCCCCAACGATGGCGGTGCGCGCCGTCTCGACGGCGGGCGCGGTCTCCGGACGGACGGGAATGACGGTGGGCAGAAGACGAACGCCCTCGTTGGCCAGGTTCATCGTGTAGACCGAGCCGAAGGTGCCGGCTTCGAGGTCGCCGATGAACTGCCGGTACGCGGCGGAGTAGTCGAACAGGACGGACGTCAGGAGGAAGTCACCCGCCTCAGACGCCGACTTGTCCCCGATCACGTCGATGAAGCGCGCCTGCTGCTCGACCGGCCGCGCCTGGTTGTACTCCCGGATCGACTGGATCATGCCGAAGGCGGCCCCATCACCCATCCCGAAGACGATGTCGGCATTGGCCGCCAGGACGGTGTCTGTCGTCTGCTTCGCCGCCGCGGCATCGTCATAGGTTCCCTCGCCGACCGAGGCGTAGACCAGCCGGGCGTCGGGCCGGGCGGCCTTGAGCCCCTCGGCGAAACCGACGGTCATGTAGTTCCAGGTCGGGGGCTCTCCGGTGACGACGACCGCGACGGTCCCGGTCCGGGTCTCCATCCCGGCCATGACGCCGGCGAGGTAGGCCGCATCCTGGGCCTGGGTCTCGATGTCGGAGACGAGACCGGCGGCGACGGCGCCGGGGTTCTCGATCACGACGACCGGGACCTGCTCGGCCGCCGCGAACTCCGGGCAGACCGACTGGTAGCCGGACGCATGGCAGACGATCAGCTGCGACCCGTCGGAGACGAGATCGAGGAGGATCGGCGTGATGTCGTCGTAGCCGGCGTTCTCGGCCACTTCGACCGACACGTCGAGTTCCTCCCCGACGGCGACGAGGTTGTCCACCCCCTGCTGGTCCCAGCCCTGATTGGACCGGCTGGCTGGCGTCACGATGGCGACGGTGCCGACGTCAGTCTGGGCCGACGTCAGCGGCACGCCGGGGACCAGCAGGAGGGCGATGAGAACGAGGATCGTCACGGGACGAATACGGGATCGCTGGCGTCGGTTCATGGGAATCCTCCGGTGCGGTGGCGAAACGCTGCGCTCATTATGGGCGACGAGCCGCCATTCGCAAGTCCAAACAGGGCCAAAAGCTCATCCAGCGCCGTCCTTGGCCAGTCCAAATCCCTCCGATACCATCCAAACCGGGCAAAAATTAGCCAGAGCGGTCAGACGTCGTTGCGGACCGCTCCCCGCCGGTAGGGGCGACCGAGGGCAGCCGGCAGTGGCAGGCGGTGCCGCGCGAGCAGGAGCGCCAGGACGACCCCGAGGTACGGCAGCAACTGGAGGAACTCGACGCTGACCGGGACCCGTGCGACCTGCAACCCGGGACTCAGCCCGGCCAGCACGCCGAACAGCAGGGCGGCGATGGCGATCCGCCACGGTGTCAGCCCGCCGAGGATGGCGATCGCGACGGCGATGAAGCCGACCCCGACCGTGATGCCCGGTCGGAAGAAGCCGAGCTGGACGAGGACGAGAGACGCTCCGGCCAGACCGGACAGGGCTCCGGCGATCGTCGTCGTGGCGACACGGATCGCGGCTACGTCCAGCCCGGCGGCATCGACGGCGAAGGGCGCCGCACCGACGGCCCGGACACGGAGCCCGAACGTGGTCCGGCGCAGCACCACGTCCGCGAGGAGGACGAGGACCACGGCGAGATAGACGAACCAGGGCTGGCCGAGGAGGACGGGGCCGACGACCGGTACCCGGTCGGCCAGCGCGTCGAAGGGTCGCCCGCCACCGACCGCGAGGAGCGGTTGCTCCGAACCGAACGCCTCGCGGAACAGGAACGTCGAGAGGCCGGTCCCAGCGAGCGTCAGGCCGATCCCGACCAGGACCTGATCGGCCCTCGCCACGGCGACGACCAGCCCGAAGGACACCCCCACGATCAGACCGACCGCCAGACCGGCGAGCAGGCCCAGCGCGAGCGATCCGGTCGAGAGGGTGACGCGGAACGCGCCGAAGCCGGCCAGGAGCATCGTGCCCTCGATGCCGAGGTTCAGCACCCCGGCCCGTTCGCCGATCGCTTCCCCGGTCGCCGCCAGCATCAGTGGCACCGCCGCGAGGATCGCCGCCGTCAGGATGGTCGTCGCGACGAGATCGATCTCCATCAGGCGTCGCCACCCCGGCGCCGGTCGCGGCGCTGCCCGAGCCAGCCGCTGACCCCGAGCGTGACCAGCAGCGTGCCCTCGATGAAGGTGAAGAACGCCGGGTCGATCCCCGCTGCCCGTGGCATCACGTCGGCCCCGTAGGAGAGCATGCCGAACAGGAGTGCCGCCGGGATCAGCGCCCAGGCGCTGCGCCGGGCGAGGAAGACCAGCGCGAAGGCGGCGAAGCCGTAGCCAGGGTTCCACTCGGACTGGAACGTGCCCTTGGTCGAGAGCACGTCGTTGGCGCCAGCCAGACCGGCGATGGCCCCACTGACGATGAACCCCGCCGCGAGGTACCCCCGGACGGGGATCAGGGCATACCGGGCCGCCCGCGGGCTGGAGCCCACGATGCGCAGTTCCAGCCCGAGAACGGTCCGGCGCAGGACCCAGCCGAGGACGAGGACCACCACGACGGCGACGAGCAGACCGGCGTGGACACGGGTATCGCCGAGCATGGCCAGGCGCAGCTCCCGGGGAATCGCCGGCGTCTGTGGGGTGACCAGGGCCGGGTCACGCAGCGGTCCCTTCACCAGCCAGGCGGTCAGCGCGATCGCCATGTAGTTGAACATGATCGTGGCGACGATCTCGTTGACCCCGAAGCGGGACCGGAGCAGCGCCGGTGGCAGCGCCCAGAGCGCCCCGGCCAACCCGGCGACCCCGGCGACCACCACCCAAAGGACCGGCCGCCCGGCCCCGGTGAGTTCCGCCCCGACGACCGCTCCGGCCATCGCCCCGACGAGGACCTGCCCATCGATCCCGACATTCCACAACCCGGCCCGGACGGCGATCAGCACCGCCGCTCC
>CADCWK010000380.1 GCA_902806375.1 uncultured Thermomicrobiales bacterium | reverse complement strand
TCCCCGGGTCGAGTACGTCGAGAAGCAGCCGAGCCTTGAAGACATCTTTCTCGCGATCGTCGGCAACGACGCCAAGGAGACATGAGGAGCCGCGATGACGACGCATTTCATCAGCAATACGAATGTCCTGCTGGGACGGTCCATGCGCCACGTCACGCGCAGCCTGGACACTATCCTCACGGTCGCGATCACCCCGATCGCCCTGATGCTGCTGTTCACTTATGTGTTCGGCGGCGCGATCGAGTCGGGAACGGGTCGCTATGTGGACTATCTGCTGCCCGGGATCCTGCTGATCACGATCGCGATGGGGATCTCATACGCCGCGGTTCGGCTCTTCGCCGACATGCAGAGCGGCATCTTCGAGCGATTCCAATCCATGCCGATCGAGCGGTCGTCCGCGTTGTGGGCCCACGTCCTGACCTCGCTGGTGTCCATTGGGCTCTCGCTCGTGGTCATCGTGCTCGTAGCCCTCGTTATCGGGTTTCGTTCACCGGCGGGGCCGCTGGCATGGCTCGCCGTCGTCGCGATCCTGGTCCTGTTCACCCTGGCCCTGACCTGGCTCGCCGTGATCGCCGGGTTGTCCGCCTCCTCCGTGGAGGGTGCCGGCGCGTTCTCCTACCCGATCGTCTTCCTGCCATTCATCAGTTCGGCGTTCGTCCCCACCGACACCATGCCCGGCCCCGTCCGCGCCTTCGCCGATAACCAGCCGGTCACGTCGATCGTCAACACGATCCGGGATCTTCTCGCCCGGCAGCCGGTTGGCAACGACATCTGGATCGCGCTCGCGTGGTGCCTCGGCCTGCTCGCCGTCGCGTACGCCCTCGCGATGCTTACGTACCGCCGAAAGACCACCTGACCGCCTGTCCCGGCTACCAGCGAGGATTCGAAGTGGCCGGTTGCTCGCCGATCCCAGAAGTGCGGGGCTCCATCCGTGCCGCCTCGTCAGCCGGGATGGTCGGGGGGTGTCGACCCGTTCCGGGACACGTCCCTGGGGCGGGGATCGGCGGGAGCACCGCTTGATCGTCATTGACACGCGAGCGCCTGAGCCCCTACCCTGACGCGGCCAGATCAGGGTCCGACCTGATCCCGGCACAAGGCGGGCCGCACGGCAGCGGCATGACGGAGGAACGCAGGGTGGCAGGCTAGACCGGGCGGATGATGAGGATAGCTGGCAGTGGCCCAACCCCGGGGTCGCGTCGCCATGGCTGCCCGATCCCCCGGTCCGGAGTCTCGCCCCGACAGGCCACTCCCCGTCCAGTCCGCCCAACCCCAGCGCCCCGCCCCTCGTGGCGATCCCCGGCGCGACCCGTCCCCCCACGAAGCAGCCACGGCGAGGCACCGACGACCGGGAACAGACGGAGTTCCCTTGGACGCCCTTCCCCACAAGACCCCGACCCTCGATCTCGACCTCTCCGGGCGGATCGCGATCGTGACCGGCGCCAGCCGCTCGGTCGGGATCGGCGCCGCGACCTGCCGGGCGCTCGCCGCCCTCGGCGCCGACATCTTCTTCACCCACTGGCGCCCGTTCGACCGGGCGACCCTGGACTGGCAGGACGATGACGGGCCCGCCCGTCTCCTCGACGAGTTGCGGGGGACCGGCGTCCGGGCCGCCGCGGCCGAGATCGATTTCAGCCAGCCCGGCGCCGCCGAGGCGGTGCTCGACGCCTGCGAGCGGGCACTGGGTCCGCCGACGATCCTCGTCAACAACGCCACCCACAGCGTCAACGTCACCTGGGACGCGCTCGACGCCGCGACCCTGGACGCCCACTACGCGGTCAACCTCCGGACGTTCGCCCTGCTCAGCGTCGGCTTCGCCCGGCGCTGGCCGGGCGGCGACCGGGGTCGGATCATCAGCCTGACCAGCGGTCAGGACCGCGGGGCAATGCCGACCGAACTGCCGTACGTCGCCACCAAGGCGGCCGTCGTCGCGTTCTCCCGGACACTCTCGGTGGAGGTCGCCCCTAAGGGCATCCGGGTCAACGTCGTCAACCCCGGCCCGACCGACACCGGCTGGATGACGCCGGAGCTGCACGCCGACCTGATCGCCCGGACCCCGCTCGGCGAGGGGCGCCGGGTCGGGCAGCCCGAGGACGCCGCCCGGTTGATCGCCTTCCTCGCCACCGACGCCGCCCAGTGGATTACCGGGCAGACCATCGCCTCTGAGGGAGGGTTCGGCGTATGACCATCGACCCCAGGACCGACACGATCATCGACCCCACGTCCCTGATCATCCCGTGGCGCGGCATCGTGACCGAGATCCACATCGCTCCGGCCGGCGGCGCCCCGATGGTCGCGACGAGCGGGGTCACCGCCGTCGCCGGCCGCGGGCTGGAGGGCGACCGCTACCACGATGAGACCGGCTTCTACTCGTGGTTCAAAGGACCGCTCCGGCACGTCTCACTGATCGAATGGGAGGTCCTGGAGACGCTCCGCGATTTCCACAACCTGACGCTGGAGCCGGGCATCACGCGGCGCAACATCGTCACCCGCGGCGTCCCGCTGGGGCACCTGCTTGGCCGGGAGTTCCGGGTCGGCGGCTCGACCCTGCGGGGCGTCGAGATCTGCGAGCCGTGCAAGCACCTCGTCGACCTGACCGGCGACCGATCGCTGCTGTCGGCCCTGATCCACCGGGGCGGCCTCCATGCCGAGGTAGTCACCGGTGGAGCGATCGGGCTCGGCGACACGGTCGAGCCGATCGGTACCAGGGGCCCGGACGATACCGTCGGCCCCTGACCCAACCCCACGGCTGACAACTGCC